>NZ_JAPCJA010000025.1:0-66951 GCF_027707745.1 Aeromonas sp. QDB23 | reverse complement strand
TCAGAGCGAGTTTCTTCGACAAGGGTAAGGTGTTCAATCAACGTCATAGCGCGTGCCTCCTGCATGGAGACGCGATTAGATCACAGACGATCTGCCTGTTCAAATTTCATTAACAAAGTGCGATCCCGCCCTGACAGGATGGCGGGTGTCATGGCTATTTACAATCTACATGATTGGATTGATGAGCAACGTGAGGCATATGAGTTATGGGATAAAAAATTAATGGAGGCAGTAAAATCATTGCAGGAACTCTAAATATAACCGAACCATGAAATCATATAATTCATCATCTAAGATGAGTGCTTTTCCCTTGATATCCAGTTGTTTACCGCTGCAGTCGAATAAAAGCCTTTATTGAGAGGCGGTGGAAATTTGTCTTCTTTAATCCACCTGTACAGCGTCGATCTGGATATTCCAAGTTTTTTTAATAGCGTTTTGGTTTTTATTAGTGCTGGTTCATTGTTGTTCATATAGCCTCCTGTTTTTTAGGAGGTTAAACATGATTGGTATATGTGTCAATTTACCATATTTTTAGACAACTTGCTTTTATGATATAGAAAAACATTCATACTGCGAAAATCAATTTAATAATTGTTTTTGTGTATTATAAAAGCAATGGAAATGGCTATGGAAAAATATGGCTTATGGTCATGATATGTAAATTTCAATAACATTTTTGACTCCTTTTAGCTCTCGATGGTTGGGTATGGAGTGTGTTCGTGTTGTCAAGTCAACGGTTGGCTCTATTCATTATTGGTAGAGTTGAAAAAGCGATTGAATAGGTTAGCCACGAGGGGGTAATAAAAGTGGGGGTTAAGCAGAGAGTTAATAAAGTTTTTGTGTTTTAAAGGATTGTGAATTCGTTCACAAATCATGATGTATTTTTTTTAAAAAACATGTAGCTCATTGTGGTTAGGATTCAATGGTGTATTGTCTGCGGTTTCATATGGTTATACTAGTTCCGGAGAAACTATTGATGTCACGGGCTACTCTTTATGGCTGCAACCTTGGTTGCAAGCAATGCGGTGATAGCCACTACGGTTATCGATGTAAACGTAATGGTGCCCAAGTCCATCGTTGCTCAGGATGGTGCTGAGAAGGTATTTAACACTATTCACCAGCGCGTAGCGGCTATGGACGACTATTACACTAGTCAACGCACCGGCATCGTCAAAAATGGCAATCCTGAGAACCTGCATTTCGAGGTGAAGCAGATCCTCGTTATGAGCGATACCGTCCTGAACCCGACGTGTAAAACAGGCTACTCAGCCGCGGTTGTTCTGCTCAACGAAAAGGTTATCGGTGTTCGTAGCTCTTATGGCCCGAACTTCGGCATCATGGCGCCTCCGCTGTGGGACGGTGTATGCACCAACGAGCAGGACATTCAAGACCTGACCTTCGCTGCGCACAGCTCTGGTGCCGATATGTGGATCACCACCAAGGGCGGCCCAGATGGCAAGTTTGATGGGATGGCTACTTCCGGCGCTGATTTTATGGTGAGTCGTTATGACACCACCCCTGATACCTACGCACATGAAGCATTCCACCTGTTCGGCGCAGAAGATCTTTACAACCGTAAAGGTGCAGAAGGATTCTGCGACCAAGGGGGCATCTGGGCTGGTCGTCTGATGTGTGGTTACGGTGATCTGACCAAGAACAACATGTTCGGTGGCAGTCCTTCTGCCATTGACCAAGGGGATATTTACCCTTACGGTCCAAGCGAGAGGTATTTACTCCAAAACTTCTACAACAACCCTGACAGCCCTGATGCCGCTCGCCTGTTGACGATGCCTGATGGCAACCTCCGCGCTTACTACGGATGGACAAAAGGCACTGGTGCAGGCGTCATGTCGAGTGCAGACATTGCTGATCGCACTTTCACAATGAAAGTAGACAGCACTACCCTGACTAATGCGAAGCCGTACATCGATGTTACCATCACTGCCTCTGGCACTGATGCTGCCGGTAAGCGTCTCTCTGTAGAGCTGTATAGCGAGTCTGGCAGCGCGGTTGTGGGCCAGCACTACAACGATGGTATCTCGCAACTGGTGCGCTTTGACCCGACGACTGGACAGACTGCTCTGGATGCTACGGGCAACCCGACCTACACAGTGCGCGTGACAGCGCGTGACCTGGCGTTCGTCGGTGCCAAGAGCTTCACCATCGGTCTGCGTAGCGGTACTGGCGGTAACGTGATTACCCAGCCGATGGCCATCACTGTGCAAGGTGCCAACACTGATGATGGTCGCAACGATGGTGGTGACAACGGTGGCGGTGGTTCGACAGGACCGATCTCATTGCTGACTTTGGTTATCTGCGGGTTGGTTCGCCGGCTTAAAATGTGTTGATAAGCCTTGTACCAATACCTTTTTTCATCATTATGGCAAGGTGGTCAAGCTGCGTTGGCATGGTAGGTCGCCAAAGCACCCAGATGTTATGAGTGTTGCCGAGAATAATTACGGGCGTCCCCAAAACACGAATTCCGATTAAACGATTTATTACAGTCAAGGCTCCCACCATGTCGGGAGCCTTTCTTATTTCTATCTCTCTTTGCCGGATGTGCGGAGAAGTCGGACATCATGGCGCAGGGTTAACTTGGTCGTATTTGTAGGTCTGCACTCTTGAGCTTGAAGGTACACCCTTGCTGGATGAGCTCCTCCCGATTTGCCAGCACCAGCGGGTAG
Organism: Aeromonas sp. QDB23; assembly: GCF_027707745.1. NCBI lineage: Bacteria > Pseudomonadati > Pseudomonadota > Gammaproteobacteria > Aeromonadales > Aeromonadaceae > Aeromonas > Aeromonas sp. QDB23. The sequence continues at coordinate 64,267 of NZ_JAPCJA010000025.1, read as the reverse complement.
AGCAGGGGATGTTGTTGATGTTCTCCGTTATAGCTCACTTGCATCCGTTCCAGTGCGTAATGCACCAAGGGGATCCGTTGGCTGATCAACAGCTGGTTCCCTGTCATCGCATAGTCTCTGGCAATGATGGCCTGTTGTCCTTCACTGAGCCCGGGATTGGGAACGACTACCGCAGTCACCTGGGTGTTCCACTCCAGATCCTGCTCCCGGCCGTGAGGAGAGGCATCCAGCAGATCCGGTTCGCCCCGAAAACGACTCATCACAAAATCCAGATATTCCCCTTTCTTCTCGCAGTAGGCACGTACGTGCCAGCGGATCCCGTCATAGACCAGGGTGTGGGGCACGATATTGCGGCCACTCTGCTCCTCTGAACTGAGGGATACGTAATCGACATCGACCCGCAGTTGGCCGCGCGCCGCCTGCACCAAACCCCGCACAATCTTGGGGTCGATATGGCGGTTCGGCACATCCAGGATCTCGATATGGCCGTAGCGCAAATCCATCAGCGGCAGCGTTAACAGGCCCGCTTCATGTTGGCGCTGGTGCTGCTTTTCACGGTGTAGCAGCATCAGGTACTCATCCACTTTTCCCTCACTAAAGCGCGGGACAAAGTGCTCTGTGGGTTTGTATCCCTTCAGGCTTCTGTCATAGACCAGCCCCTCCGGTGAGTAGTGGGTCAGGTAGTGGTTGATATCCCGTGACGCCTGTTGGCGACCGATATTGAAGGCGGTCATCAAATGATTGGTAGTCAGCCGTCCCTCCCACTGCAAGACGATCTCCAACAGACGAAAGCGCAGGGTTTGATCCCAGGTGAGCTCTTTGGGTGCCATACGTGCTCCAAAATGCGACATGTTTATGTAACCAGTATCGGCATGAGTATACAGGCTACATATAATGAGTCCATCGAAATGAGCGCCAAAGGAGCATGTCATGAACGGGAAGCTGGACAGTGCATATAGCCATCATGCTGCGTGCCGGATGCAGCAGCGCGGTATTGCACCCGAGCTGGTGGATATGCTGCTGAACATCGGACGCTCTGCTTATCACCAGGGGCGAGAACTGGTTTATCTCGATCGCAAAGGAGTGGCCATGCTGCAAGCCGAGTACGGATTGCCAGCGGCATGTTGCCAGCGTCTGCGCCGTCACTATCTGGTCCTGCAAGACGGCGAGATTGTCACCGTCGGTCATAAAACCACTCACTTCAAACGCGATCGTCACTGAGGCGCTATGAACTCAAGTCTGTTATCAGGTCAGGCGGCCATGCCCCTGATCAAGGGGATCCATTGCCTGCTGTCAGCCGAGCGAGGTAGGGAGCTGATCGCTCTGCTTGCCAAAGGCGCGTGTCACCAAGAGGGTGAGACTTCACCGCTGGCGGTGGTGACGGCATTGGCTATCCATGTCGAGCAACATCGGCTGGATTGCACGTCACAGCCCATCTATCTGGGGCGTGAGCAACTGATGGCGGGTGCCGCCGATTTGCTGGGGGAGGCTGCTCGCTTTGAAGATCAGGATGCGTTTCGTCTGTTGGCGCTGCTACTCGACAAATTGCTGCGAGGAGGGCGTGGCAGTCGTCAGGCCAAGCTGGATGGACTCACGCCAACCGTGATGGAGCTGCGGGCGCTGGCGACTATATCCCCGAATAGCGGCGCTGTGGTGCGTGGCAGCTGGCGGCGCAAGTCACGCAATCAGCTGGGCCATGCCAGCTGGCTGGATGTAGTGGCGGCAGCCCTCTGGTGCTTCTGGCATGGTGACGATTTGGCAAGCGGCGAAGTGCTACTCGGTGTGCTGCTCGGCAGGGATGAGCGGGTGCGGTTGGTCTATGGTCTGTTGGCCGGGGCTTTTTATCTGTCAGATCGGACGGATTGAAGCCCCGGGGCCATCGCAGCCCGCCATCTTGCGGCTGATTAACCAGCCAGCTCAACCACCGGGTAACAGGCATCTCCCCACAGGGTATCGGGATGGGCCATCATCAACGCGATGATCACCGGCACCAGTTTGCCGAGCAGGTTGGCACAATCCTTCAGTTGTTTGCGATTGACCGAGCTGTTCCCGGTCGCACCGCCATGGATCAACTGGTTGCGCAAGGTATAGAGGCGATTAAACACCACCCCCAGCAACTGCGGGGTGTTGCCGCTGGCAAGCGCCAGGGTCGCCATCTTCTTGCCCTGTGCCAGCCGCTCCTTCCACTGGGCTTCGCTGATCTTGCCACTGTGATAATCCCAGAAGCTTTGCAGCACAAACGGAGTGTCCAGCAGTATGCGGATACTGCCCGAGAACTCCTGCCAGACCAGCTGCTCTATCTGTTTGTGCGTATCCAGTTCGCACAATTTTTCCAGAAAGGCTTTGAAGGTCTCCTGTTCCGAGAGGCGGCGATTGTCATCGATTTCAGTGGCATAAGCCGCATTGAACGCAATCCAGAGAAAGATAAAGCGGCCATCTTCATCTTCGGCCATTTCGGCGCGTTGCAGCCAGCTTAATGCCCGATGGACCCGCAGGTTGAGGTTGCCGGGGGCGTGTTTACGCAGTGTGCGGTGACGGGTTTTCAACTGTTCAAAATTCAACGATGGACTCCTTCTCAATCAGGATCGGATGAATAGTTTGCACCTGTGACATCAAGGTCACCTGCGATAGGTGATCGGGGTATCAGCATGGCGTTCTGGTCGTGGTGATGGTCACTTGCCAATCACATCTCTGATCTTTGCCATGGCCAGTTCCAACACCGACGCTGGCGAGTGTTCAAGTGGCGCATGATGACACTCGGGACAGGACTCAAACCAGCTGTGGCCACGCACCATCACATCGCTCTTGGGAGCAACCGTCTTGTGCCAGCCGCACTTTGGGCAGCGAAAAGTGGAGGGGGGTGGTGCAATCGGCATGACATTCCTCAAACAAAGCTCCATTTCGGTCCACCTTACCACAGCGATGGGGCGATGAGTGCCGTGGGTCTCACAGATCTCTACTGGAATGTGGCCCCGTTTCAGTGATGTACATGCAGAGAGCCTCCAGCTGTTTGTGCTGGTTTTGTGACCGCCCCAGCTTTATTTGGCAACTACCGGCATGACCCATCAGGTTTTGACAGATAGTTAGAGCAAGCACCGTCTATTTCGCGCCATGTGCTGTCGGCACGGTGCAAGGGAGGTTTGACCGCCCGGGTTGCGCGCCCCGGGGGCTGAAATCGTTCATGGAGGTAACATGTCATCACTCACATCTGCCAAGCCGGGTGCCACTGCCGATTTACTGGCCGGGATCACCGCTGCTGCCGTGGTCCTACCCAAGGCGATGGCCTATACCACCGTGGCGGGGTTGCCGGTGGCGATCGGTCTTTATACAGCGTTTGTTCCCATGGTGCTTTATGCGCTGCTGGGCTCTTCCAGAGTGCTCAGCGTCAGCTCGACCAGTACGCTGGCCATCCTGACCGCGACCCAGCTGGGAATCGTGGTACCGGATGGTGATCCCGACCGGCTGCTGACCGTCACGGCAACCCTGACCATGCTGGTCGGGATATTGCTGATGCTGGCGGCGGTGTTGCGGTTGGGGTTTGTCGCCAACTTTATCTCTTTGCCTGTGCTGGTCGGTTTCAAGGGGGGGATTGGGTTGGTGATCATTCTGGATCAGTTGCCCAAATTGTTCGGCGTGCATATCCATAAAGAGAATTTTTTTGCCGATGTTTACCATCTGTTGCAGGCCTTGCCCCAGACCTCATGGTTGACGCTGGCCATCGCCCTGGTGACGTTGGTGCTGCTGGTGTTCATGGAGTGGCGTTTCCCGCACTCACCCGCGCCCTTGCTGGGGGTTGCCATCGGTATCGCGCTGGTATGGGGGTTGGGCTTGAACGAGCAGGGGGTGTCGATTGTCGGCACTATTCCCACCGGCCTGCCAGCATTGCAATTGCCTGATCTGGCGCTGGTGCTGCAACTGTTGCCCGGCGCCGCCGGGATCGCCTTGATGAGCTTTACCGAAACCATTGCTGCTGGCCGAGCCTTTGTCGGGGAGGGAGAGCCGGAGCTCAACCCGAACCGGGAGCTGGTTGCCACCGGGCTTGCCAATCTGGGCGGCGCATTTTGTGGCAGTATGCCCGCCGGAGGGGGGACGTCCCAGACGGCCGTGGTGCGCTCTGTGGGCGGTGTCAGCCAGCGGGCGTCTGTCGTGACGGCGACGATGGCATTGGCAACCATGCTGTTTCTGGCACCGCTGCTCTCCTGGCTGCCGCACGCCACGCTGGCCGTGGTGGTGATCGTCTATTCGGTGGGGCTGATCCAGCCGGGTGAATTTCGCAAGATCGGCCAGATTAGAATGATGGAGTTTCGCTGGGCTGTCATCGCCTGCCTGGGGGTGCTGATTTTTGGCACCCTGCAGGGCATTGTGGTGGCCATCCTGGCCTCGCTGCTGGGCTTGGCGAGTCAGACAGCCCAGCCCCGGGTCTATGTGATTGGGCGCAAACCCGAAGAGGATGTCTTGCGCCCCTTGTCGGAGCGTCATCCCGATGATGAGACCTTTGCGGGGCTGCTCATCCTTCGTCCGGAGGGGCGCCTCTTTTTCATCAATGTGCAGCATGTTGCGGCCCGGATCCGGCAGTTGATCGCACAGTATCAGCCCCGGGTGGTGGTACTGGACATGAGCCGCGTCACTGATGTGGAGTATTCGGCACTGATGATGCTGGTGGAGGGAGATCAGCATGCGCGGCTCAAGGGGGGTGAGCTCTGGCTGGCAGGGCTCAATCCCGAGGTGCTGGAAAATGTCCGCCGCTGTGGTCTGGCCCGGCAGTTGGGGGAGACGCGTCTGTTATTTAATGCCAGAGCGGCAATCCGTCAGTACCAGCAGCAATGGTCAGGGGAGCAGGGGGAGCGTTAGCTCCCCCCGATGGGCTCAGAATAGTTCTGGAATATAGCGAAATGGATGATCGGCCGGTTTTATCTTGCCGATCTTGCGCTTTGGCAGCTTGATGTGTGCGCTTGGCAACGCCTCATAAGGGACGTGGGCAAGCAGGTGAGAAATGATATTGAGCCGCACCCGCTTCTTGTCTTCAGATCGGGCAACAAACCAGGGCGCCCAGGCGGTGTCGGTGGCTGCAAACATGGCATCTCGTGCCTGGGTGTACTCATCCCAGCGATCAAACGATTTGATATCCATGGGGGAGAGTTTCCAGATCTTGCGTCCATCATCGATCCGGTCTCGCAGGCGACGCTCCTGTTCGGCAGGGCTGACCTCCAGCCAGTATTTGAGCAAAATGATGCCCGAATCGACCATGGCTCGCTCGACCAGCGGGGTGCCTGCCAGGAACTTGTCGCTGGCTTCCGGGCTGCAGAATCCCATCACGCGCTCAACACCGGCCCGGTTGTACCAGCTGCGATCGAAGATCACGATCTCCCCCGCAGCCGGCAGATGGGGAATGTAACGCTGAAAATAGAGCTGGCTCTTCTCCCGCTCCGTGGGGGCGGGCAGCGCGATCACCCGGAACACCCTGGGGCTGACCCGTTCGGTGATCGCCTTGATGGTTCCCCCCTTGCCTGCGCCATCACGGCCCTCAAAGACGATGCAGACCTTGAGCCCCTTGTGTACCACCCACTGCTGCAGTTTCACCAGCTCGACATGCAGGCGTCGCAACTCCTTCTCGTATGCCTTGTTGCCAAGCGGTTCCTTGTCTGTGGTCGGATCCGATGGCGCTGATTTTGATTTCTTGTGGCTCATGATGGTCATCCCTGGTGAGTTGTCGTTGCCGCCTGTTGTCGGGTGCGCTTGCGCTAACCCGTTGTTCAGCATGCCTTTAACAGTAGTTGAGCCAGCGTTCCAACGCGATGTATTGATGGCCGGTTATGGTGGTATCACGCCGCGTTGTCAGCTGGCTGCCGGAGCCTGCGATCCCTCTACCCGCGGGTGCCCCATGCCTTCTGGTTATAAGGGGTATAACAAGCGCGTGACAGCATGAGCCTTTAGACTGCACACCTCAAAACAACAATTTTTCAGGTGGTGCAGTTATGGTGATTACTCAGGGTCCACAGTTCAACGGCAAGGCATCCAAGCGGATGCACGTGATGGCCAAACCGATCGGGGCCGTGTGTAACATCGACTGCACTTACTGCTACTACCTCAGCAAGCAGGATCTGTTGCAATACAAGAAGGGGTGCTCTCCCGAGATGGACGAGCAGACCCTTGAGACCTATATCCGCCAATATATCGAGGGGCAGAATACCCCCGAGATCATCTTCTCCTGGCAGGGGGGCGAGCCGACCCTGCTCGGGATCGACTATTTTCGCAAGGTGGTCGAGTTGCAGCGAAAATACCAGCCGCAAGGGGTGGTGATCGCCAACGATCTGCAGACCAATGGCATCCTGCTCAACGACGAGTGGTGCGAGTTTCTGGCAGCCAACAACTTCCTCATTGGCCTGAGCATCGATGGCCCCGAGCTGCTGCACAACGCCTATCGGGTCAACCGCGCCGGCCGTGGCACCTTCAAGCAGGTGATGGCGGCGGTGGCGTTGCTGCATAAATACAAGGTGAAGTTTGCCACCCTGACTTGCGTCAACAACCTCACCAGCAAGAATGCGCTGGAGGTCTATCGCTTCCTGCGCGACGAGGTGAAGTCGCCCCAGATGCAGTTTATCCCCATCGTCGAGCAGAAGAGCTTTCGCACCACCGCGCCCCAGACCTGGCAGCAGCAGGAGCAGCTCCGGCAGGGGGACAAGCGCCTCAATCCGTGGCACAAGAACTCGGTAGTCGAGCCCTGGTGCGTCTCGGCCGAAGGGTGGGGGGATTTTCTCATCACCATTTTCAACGAGTGGGCAGAGCGGGATCTGGGTCGGGTCTTCGTGCAATATTTCGAGGCGTGTGTCGAGACCTGGATGGGACGCAAGAACCCCCTCTGTACCTTGGGGGAGATCTGCGGCAAGGGGCTGGCAATGGAGCCCAACGGCGATGTGTTTGCCTGCGACCACTACGTCTATCCCAAGTACAAGATCGGCAATATCCACCATCAGCCGCTCAGCGAGCTGGCCTACTCCCCCGATCAGCAAGCGTTCGGTTTTGCCAAGTCACGCAGCCTGACCCGTCAGTGCCAGCAGTGCGACTACCAGTTTGCCTGCTATGGCGAGTGCCCGAAGAACCGCTTTATCCGCACTGACGAGGGGGAGGCGGGTCTGAACTACCTCTGCGCGGGATGGCACAAGTTCTTCAGCCACATCGATCAGTCGATGGCCTATATCCTGCGCCGCGCCGGTTATCCGGTGGCACATGGCAAATACCGCGATGCGGTGATCAACAAGCCGCTGGCGAAATAAGGGGTGAATATGTTGAAGATGCGTGATGGCCGTCGTCCGTTGGCGGGGGCGGTGCGCCCCCTGTGGTTGGCCCTTGGGCTGGTTTGTGCGGGTCATGTGCTGGCAGCCGAGCCGTCGGCTGCAGTGGTGCAGACGCCCCCGGTGGCTGCACAATCTGCGGCGGCACCCTCGGCAGTACAGATCTCGGCAGCGCAGATCCAGCAGTGGGCCTATAGCGCCCAGGATATCTCCCTGCCAGCGCTGGAGCGGGCCGATGCCCTGCGCCAGCTGGCTGCTTACCCGAACCAGAACAGTCTGGTGGCGGTGGCCAGAAGCCTGCGTGATGAGAATGCATTGGTGCGCGAAGCGGCGGTGATTGCCGCCGATCCTTATCAGTTTGCGCACCGCTGGCGGCTGCTCTCGCCGCTGCTCACTGACAGCAGCGCCGAGGTGCGCCGTGCGGTCACAATCAATCTGGCCCGTGATTATGGTGCCATGGATGAGGGCCAACTGCGCGCCATGCGCCAGCCGCTGGCGGAGGTGAGCGATTATCTCGCCAAACAGCCGGATCCGGCGCTGCAGCCGTTGCAGGCGGATCTCTATCGCTGGACCCGCCAATGGGCCAAGGCGCAGGCGAGCTACGAACAGTTGCTTGCCAATCAGCCTGACAATCCCCAGCTCTGGCTTGGCCTCTCTGACAACTTGCGGGCTCAGCAACGGGATGCCGAGGCGCTGGTGGTGCTCGACAAAGGGCTCACCGCGCTGCCGGAGCATGCTGGCCTTCATTACGCCAAGGCGCTGACGCAAGTCCGGCTCGGCGATAAAACCGCGGCTGCGGCGACCATGGAGCAGGCGGCGGAGCTCGCGGGCACTAACAGCTACTTCTGGTATCTCAACGGAGTGCTGCAAGAGCCGCTGGATCTCGACAAGGCTATCGGTTCGTTCGAGTTGGCCTACCGGATCTCCGGTGCGCCGGAGCAGCTCTATGCGGTGTGCGACATCTATCTGCGCCACGCTCACCCCAAGAGCGATGCCTGCATGGGCGAACTTGGCAAGATAGTGCCCCCCGAAGTGCTGGCCGAGCTTAACGGCAAGCGCGCGGGCCAAGCGGGCAATCCTTCGGTTTTTGCTGGCCAATAACGGCTGCGCTCTCTTTTACTGCACAGGTCAGATGATGAACAACACGCCATTCAAACTTGCAATTCCCTTGCTGGCCACCACCCTGCTGGTGGCGGGCTGTACCCTCTGGCACCATGCCAACAAGCCGATCCATCCGCTGCAGCAGAAGATTGAAGCGGACATGGTGTTGGTGGAAGGAGGCCGTTTCGAGATGGGTTCAGAAGAACCGGGCGCCAAACCCGCTGACGGGCCGGTACACACGGTGGCGGTCAACAGCTTCTACATGGCCAAATTCGAGGTGACCCAGGCCCTGTTCGAAGCGGTGATGGGGCCCTCCATCAGCTACTTCCAGTCACCCAGCGTACCGGTCAACAACCTCAGCTGGCAGCAGGCCAATCTGTTTGTGACGCGGCTTAACGCGTTGACCGGTGGCACTTACCGTCTGCCCACCGAGGCGGAGTGGGAGTATGCCGCCAGGGGGGGCAAGCTCAGTCGGGGTTATCGTTACAGCGGCTCCGATCAGATTGACGAGGTGGCCTGGTATAGCGACAACGCCAAGAACCGCGCCTATCCGGTGGGGCTGAAAAAGCCCAACGAGCTGGGGATCTACGACATGACCGGCAATGTGGGGGAGTTTGTGGCCGATGCCTTTGAAGAGACCTTCTACCGCCACAGCCCGCAAGATAACCCGAACAACGCTCAGGAGAGCAAGATCCACCTCGCCCATAAGTCGGTGCGAGGGGGCAGCTACTCCTACGAGGCAGAGCTTTGCGAGAACTACCGGCGCGATTTTGCCAGCCAGTCGGTGATGATGGCTGACATGGGGTTGCGCCTGGTGCGTGATGCCCGCTAGGGCTGATCGATGGAGGGGGTCAGCCCCAGCTCGCTGACCACCTCGAACAGCTGCTGGCGCAACCAGCGGTGGCCCGCCTCGGCCGTCCGGCTCGGGTGCCAGATGGCCGACAGACTGAACACCGACTCATCAAATGGAAAGGGGAGTACCCGCACGTCATAGATGCCGGCAAAGGTCTCTATGGTGGAGTGGGGCAATACCCCGATGATCTCGCTGCGCGCAATGATGGGCAGCATCTCCATGGCGCTCGGTACCCGCACCACGATATTGCGATTGGCCATTTGCGGCAGGTGTTCGGCGGTGATCATGCTGCCCCGTACCTGCCACTGGGCCAGCGCCACATGCTCCTCGGTAAAATACGCCTCCACCGTCAGGTCGCTGCCCAGTCGCGGGTGGTTGCTGGCACACACCACCTTCACCTGCTCGGCATAGAGCACCTCGCTCTTGAGCATGCTGCGCCCGCTCTGGGTCATGTCGATGATGAGGTCATAGCGCTGCATCCGCAGATCGCTCTCCATATCTTCGGTAAAGAGGGGATGAACCTCCAGCGCGATGCCGGGAGCCTGCTCGCGGATCTTGCACAGCAGGGCCGGGATCAGCCGGGCACTGACCAGGGTGATGCAGGCAATGGAGAAGACCCGCTGGGAGGTGCGCGGGTTGAAGGCTCGGGAGGTAGAGAGGGTCGAGCTGAAGTTCTTCAGCGCTGCCGCCATGGCCGGATAGATGTCGATGGCAAAGGAGGTGGGCTCCATCCCCGCGACCTTGCGATGAAACAGGGGATCGTCGTAGATCTCCCGCAGCCGCTTGAGGGCCTTGCTGACGGCGGGCTGACTGATCTCCATGCGCGTTGCTGCCCGCGAGAGGCTGCGCTCTTCATAGATGGCGACAAAGATCGGGATGAGATTCAGCTCGGTACTGCGGATATCAAGCAAAGGGGGCCTCGTTACATGTCCGTGGGATCGATCACGCGGCCGCAAAGGTTGCTTGGTAGCAAGGGAGAGAAAGCGTGCCACACCAATCACTTGGCGCGGCCCGCTGGCCGGTATCCAGTTCCGGCAGTGTAATGAAGAGCGCCTGCAGGTACAACCACAGAAGGGGTTGCGGTTATCCCTCTTTCTTGCCGCTATTGCTGGTGGCCGAGTTGTTGGCCGAGTTGCTGGCGGATGCGTGGCTGGCAGAGTGATCGCCGGTCGTCGTGCAGCCATCTGGCGTTGCCAGGCTTGGCAGGGCCGCTCGCCAGCCAATATAGCGGCGCAGCCGCGCGCCACGCAGGCCTTTGGGCAGTTGCAGGTGCGCCAGCAGGCGCCACCCCATCCTGAGCGAGCCAGCCCGATCGAGCGTCCCTTGCTGGAAGGCGGCCTGCTGCTGTTGCCACGCTGGATCGCGGCTGACTCGGCCCAGCTCCAGCACCCCGCGTCTGGCACGCAGATAGCGATAGGCCAGCACCCGTACCGTTCCCCACTGTTGGCGCCAGATGGCGGCGCCGTATTGCCAGCCGAGCGGACGAGGGCGGTGGCGGTAGTAGCGGGCGATGGCCAGAAGCATCAGCACAAGCAGGGCCAGCGCGCCCGCCACCGCAGCCAGCCCGGGCCCATAGGCCGCCAGCCAGGAGGCGGGCGTGTGGCGCACCCGCAAGGTCTGGCCGGGGAGCGTCAGGGTCTCCAGTTGGCGGGTCTGGCTGTTCCACCATCTCAGCTCCAGCGCGGGCAGGGTCAATTCACCGCCGCGCTGGACGATATAGGTGGTCTGATCTTCGCGCGACGAGAGGTACTCCCCCCGCTCCTGACTGTCGTCTAGCCGGGCTTGCGCCGGATAGGCCTGCACCCGCTCATCGTTATCGATCACCGGGATCAGCGGCGGGATCAGCACCGAGAGGGTATCCTGCCCGCTGGCGGTGACGGTGCGGGTGATGGCATCCCCCACCCGCAGCTCGCCGTCGGCCTGGTCATCTGCAGAGTTCTGCCAACGCTGGCTCAGGGTGAAGTTGCTGGCACTCAGCCAGCGACCGCCGACCGTCAGGGCAGGGTCGGGCAGGGCGGCGGCAAAGCGTTGGGGGCGGGTGGTGAGGGTGAGCGGCTGCGATCGCCCATCAGGCTGGGCGACCGTGACGCGCACCGCAATGGCGGGGATCTCGAACTGGCCGGATTGCTGGGGATAGAGGGTCAGCTCCCAGCGCTGGTGCGACCAGGTTTCGCCATCTTGGCGCTGGGTGAAGTTGGTGGCCAGTGTGCTGCGCTGTTTGACCATGACCCCCGGCAGCTCGAACTGACCGATGCGGGTGCCGGCGGTAAACCAGCGGTTGGTCGCCAGCTCCAGATAGAGGGTGATCTGCTTGTTGACGGCATAGGGGGCGTTGTTTTCTCCCTGATCTTTCAGCCAGCTCTTGAGGGTCACCTGAGCCGCTGGCGCGCGCTCGAGTGCGGCGGCAGTCGCGGGCAGCAGCATGGCCGCGAGCAACATAGTCCCGAGAAACAGGGTGATGGCGAGTGGCGCCCGGTAGTTAGTGCGCATGGGCAGGCTCCTCGTGGCTGGCGACCCGCGGTTGACGTGATCGCTTACGCTGTTGTTGCTCCTGCAACTGCAGGCGGAATTTGGCCTGCAGGAAGTCGCCCGGGTCGGATTCGACCCGGCGTAGCCATTTTTCGGCCTGGGCCGGATTGGCCAGGATCTGATCCGCCGTCAGGGTTTCCCGCTCCATCAGGGCGGCGGGGACTTTCTCTTCGGCCCCCTCGGCGGTGCGCGGTTCATCCTCGGGCAGTTCACGGGAGTGATCCGGGCCGTCCGGGGTGCCGGTCTGGCTCTGGCTGGCACGATTGATCTCGTCGACGATCCCGCACATCACCCGATAGTTGTTGGCGGCTGCATTGCGCACCACGGGGTTGCTCGCCTCATCCGCCAGTTGCCGGAACAGGCTGCGGGCGGCCAGATATTCGCGCTGTCTGGCGAGGGCGTTGCCGGCATAGAGCAGCGCCTGTTCGGAGTCGGCTTGCAGGAAGGCAGACTGGGCCAGCGCAAACTCGGCGCCATAGTAGTAGGCCACCCCTTTGTAGAAGGGATCCGCATAGTGTTTCGCCGCTTCCAGATAGTCGCCCTGCTGGAAGTACCACTGTCCCTGTTGATCAGGGGTGAGCCAGAGATCGAGCCACTGCTGTTTCAGCCCCTGTGCCCAGTGGTTGCTGGTTGGCGCTTGCGGCTCGGGCGGAGCCAGCGAGAAGGTGGTGGCCTGCGCTGGCGTAGTCTGCAACAGGGAGAGACCGACCGCCGCCACCAGACTCCACTGCACCAGCCAGCCCTTGCGAAACCACAGTAGCAGCAGGGCGACCACTGGAAACAGCAGATAGTAGCCCATGTCCTGCCAGGGCATCAGGGAGTCGCTGTGGATCTGAAAGTGGCGAGCCACTGCGCGGTTGATGTCCGCTACGTCCCCGTTATCGACCGTCATGGTAAACAGGGAGCCATCGCTGTCGCTAGCCAGCTGCCGCAGGGAGGCGAGCTCCAGCGGACGTTTGCCGCGTTGCGCCGGATCGCCGGCAGCCAGGATCAGCAGTTGGTGGGATTGGCCACGGAAATAGTCGGCCAGCGGGGCGATGGCGGACGGGCTGATGCCGTCGCTGATCAGCAACACGGTACTGCCTCGCTCATCGGCCAGCAGATCGGTGAGCAGGGGGATCACCTGCTCGGTATGCTTGCCCGCTTTGGGCATGATTTCGGGGCGAATGGCGGCGAGAAAGGGGGCAAACACGGCGGTGTCGCGGGTCAGCGGCATGGCGGTGTGGGCCGAGCCGGCAAACACCACCAGACCGCTGCGTCCGCCGCCGCGGGTCGCCAGCAGGTCGTTGATCTTGTGCTTGGCCCGCGCCAGCCGGTTGGGGGCGATATCCTCTTCCAGCATCGAGTCGCTGTTATCGAGCAGGATCAGCAGCGCCCCCTGATCTTCGCCAAAGGGGGAGGGCTCGCGGCTCCAGGTCGGGCCGGTGCAGATCAGGATGGCGAGCCCCATCAACAGCGCCAGCGCCTTGAGGGGCAGATTCTTTTTCCAGCCGGTTTCACCCAGCGTCAGCGCCTTGCGCAGATGTGCAGGCAGGCGCCGTTGCCAGTTGCCCGCCTCGTCCATGCGCCAGCGCACCACCATGATGGCGATGAGGGGGAGATAGGCCAGCAGCCACCAGGGACGCAGCAAGTGGGCATTCAACCAGAGTTGTTGCCAGAACAGGGTGTCAATCATGGGTGTCTCCTTGGCGAGCAGGGCGCAGGCGATAACGCCTGAGGGTCAACAGGGAAAAGAGACCGAGATAAAGGCCGACGCTGGCGGCGATCAGGTAGTGATGCAGGCTTTCGCGGGTCTGAAAGCGGGTACTTTCGTAGCGTTGTGGCTCCAGTTCACCGATCACTTGATAGGCGCGCGTCAGTTGCGTCTGATCGAGGGCCTGAAACAGCTGGCCACCGGTCAGGGTCGCCAACTGCTGCAGGGTGTCGAGATCGAGGGCCTGTTCGCCGACGGTGGCCGGATCCCCCATGGCGATGGTGTGCAGCCGCACCCCGTTGACCGCCGCCACCCGGGCCGCATCGCGGGGACTGACAAAACTGCCGGTGTCGTTGCCATCGGTGAGGATGATGACGACCTTCTCCCGTTTGCTGGCCATCTGGGCATTCGGTTCATTGCGATCACTTTGGCGAAAGACCTTGATCGCCAGCCCGATGGCGTCCCCCAGATGGGTGCTCTGACCCGCCATGGCGACATCGGTCTCCTGCAACAGGGCTTGCCAGGTGTCGAGATCGGCGGTAAACGGCGCCTGGATAAAGGCGGCATCGCCAAACAGGATCAGCCCGAGTCGATCCCCCTCGCGCGTTGCCGCAAATTGTTCAAGCACGCCTTTGGCTGCGTCCAGTCTGCTGATCGGCTTGCCGGGATCGGGGGAAAAATCGGTCTCGGCCATGGAGCCGGAGAGATCCAGCACGATCATCACATCCCGCCCGAACCGCTCGCGTACTTGCGGGGGGCCATAGATGGTGGGCTTGGCCAGCGCCACCACCGCCAGCAACCAGACGGTGATCAGGGCGACCCGTTGCCACCAGCTGGGGGTGAGCTGGGTCGCCCCCTCTTGCGGCGGCTCATCCAGCAGCTCTATCAGCAGAGTGAAGAAGGGCACCTTGATGGCACTCTGCCGGGTGCGATAGGCCGGGATCAGGCGAAACACCAGCAGGGGCAGGGGCAGCAGCCAGAAGCAGTGGGGATGGGCAAACTCGAGACCGGCATCAAGCATGGCGGGCCTCCGCTGCCCGCGAAGCGGTGTGAACGGGGGGCTGGTGATGGGCAAGCCAGTCGCTGCACAGGGAAACCAGACAGAGCTGATCACTGACGCTCAACACCACCTGATCACACACCAGCGATACCAGCCAGCGCTCCCCCAACTCGGTGGCGAAGCGGGGCTGCCGATCGGGCAGGGCGTTGTCGAGGGTCTGCAGCAGGGCCATGCCAAACAGTTTGGCGTGCCGGGGATCAAGGTGGGTCAACACCGCCTTGATGATATGAAACAGCCCCAGACTGGCCCCGGCATCAGACCAGTTGAGGGCGCGCAGGGCCGCCAGTGCTTCTCGGCGGTAACGCTGCTGCCACCAGCGCTGCACCCTGTGATAGAGCCAGAGCAGCGCCAGTGCGCCCAGGAGCAGGGCAAGCAGCAGCCAGCCTGCGGTTTGCGGTTGCCAGCTGATGGCGTCAGGCACGGTCACATCCTGCAATTCGCGCAGCATATAGGTGCCGGGTAGCTTGTGGATCGTCACTGAGTTCCTCCCAAGGCGGTAATGAGATGGGCGAGGTGGTGGCCACTGGTGTCGAGGCTGATGAGTGGCAAGCCCTTGAGCGCCATCAAGCGCACCAGTTGATCTTTTTTCAGCTGTTGCTGGCGAGCCAGCCCCTGATCCAGCATGGGTAACTGATGGGGGGCGATATTGAGCTGGTACTGACCATCCCCGACCACCCAGGGGGCATTGGCGGTGGTGGTTGTCGAGAGCGTCGCTTCGAGAGGATCGGCGATATGCAGGGCCAGCACATCGTTGTGCTGCTGCAGGTAGTTGAGGCGGGTCAGCTCGGCCTCGGTGACGCCTGCCCAGTCGCTGAGAAAGATCAGGGTGGCATTTTTCAACTTGAGGCGACCCAGCATCGCCAGCAGCGAGCCCAGCCCGCCTGCCTCGCTGTCATGGCTGGTCACCGAGAGGGCATGATTGGCGGCGCATAGCTGGCGCAACCTCGCCAGCCAGTGGCCACGGGATCGCTGGCCACGCAGCCACTCCACGCCGTCGCAACGCAGAATGGCGAGTCCGACCCGATCGTTTTCTTTCAGTACCTGCCAGCCGAGCAGGGCGGCCGCTTCGGCGGCCACCACCGACTTCATCACCTCCACCGAGGAGAAGAACATGCTGCTGCGCTGATCGACACAGAGGATCACATGGCGATCTTTCTCTTCGCTGTAGCTGCGCACATGGGGGCGACCGGTACGCAGGGTCACTTTCCAGTCCAGGGTGCGAATGTCATCTCCCTGCTGGTAGTGGCGCAGCTCCTAGAAGTTGAGCCCCCGGCCGCGAAAACGGGACTGGTGGCGGCCGCATAGGACACTGCCGCTATTGAGCCGTGGCAGCAGCGAAAACTGGCCGACCAGCCCCTGTAGCCGCACCAGCGTCAGGTAATCACAATGAATGCGCGGATCGCCACCGGGCGGCTGCCCGCCATGGGCCAGCCCGTCATGAGATAAGGTGCGAGGATTCATGGCGTCACTTATCCGATGACGACGTGATCGAGCAGCGCCATCACCACCTGCTGGTGATCCACCCCTTGTGCCAGCGCGTCATAGCTGAGGGTAAAGCGGTGGCCAAGCACGCTGGGCACCATGGCGCGCACATCGTCGGGCAGTACGTGATTGCGCCCTTGCAGCCAGGCATAGGCGCGGGCGCACTTGTCGAGCGCGATGGAGGCGCGGGGGCTGGCGCCGACCGCAAGCCACTGCGCCAGATCGGCGTCCGGATAGCGGTCGGGATGGCGCGTCGCCATCACCAGCGCGATGATGTAGTGCTCCACCAGCGGCGAGATGGTCATGGCCGAGAGCTCGGCCCGAGCCTGCAGGATCAGCTCGGGGGAGAGGGGGGCGAAATGTGCGCCCTGCTGGCTGTTGCCACGCTCTTCGGCCCGCACCAGCCGAATGATCGCCAGTTCGGCCTCGTCGTCGGGATAGGCCACCGACACCTTGAGGGCGAAGCGATCCATCTGGGCTTCCGGCAGCGGGTAGGTGCCCTCCTGCTCGATGGGGTTCTGGGTGGCCAGCACCATAAAGAGTTCCGGCAGGCGGTGGCTCTTGTCACCGACGGTGACGGTGCCCTCGGCCATGGCTTCGAGCAGCGCGGCCTGCACCTTGGCCGGTGCGCGGTTCACCTCGTCGGCCAGTACGATGCTGTTAAAGATGGGGCCTTGCTGGAAGCGCAACTGGTGGGCCCCCTCGTGCTCCTGATACATCTCGGTGCCGGTCACATCGGAGGGGAGCAGGTCGGGGGTGAACTGAATGCGGCCAAAGCTGGCGTTGAGCGCCTCGACCAGCGCCTTGACCGAGCGGGTCTTGGCGGTACCTGGCAGACCTTCGAGCAGCACATGGCTATTGGTCAGCAGGCCGATGACCAGGGCGCGGATCACATGGGACTGGCCGACCACGCTTTGACCAACCTGTTCGATGAGTTGAGAGATCTGTTGTTGCAAGGGGTTCATAGCGGTTTCCACTGAGTGCGTATAACGAGGCAAAGCGAGGGGGCTGGCAGGGGGCCAACCGGTTTTCACTTTCCGCACGGTTCGGGGGGAGCGGTGCGGAAAGTGAAAACGCCCATCAATACATTGATGGGCGTTGGCGTCAGCACCTTACTTGATGGTGGCGACTTTTTGCTTGAGTGCGTCCAGCTCTGCCAGCTTGCCCTGCAGCATCAGGCTCTGGGAGCTGATGTTGGCCGGGTTCATCTGGAAGCTCTGCTGCATCGGGTAGCCCGGCAGGGTGTCGAAGAACCCTTTCAGGATGCCCTGTACCGGTACGAACAGCCACATGTTGTCAGCCATCCAGCGCATGTACATGCCTGACTCGTGCGGTGCCTTCTCGAACGGGTCGGCACGCAGGTTGATGATCTGCGGCCAGTTCGGGATCTCGCGGGTGGCATCGGAGATGTTGCCCTGCATGGTGGCGAAGTTCAGCTTGAAGTCATTCCAGCGCACGGCGTTCAGCTCGCCGTTGGCAGAGAAATAGAGCATGGAGTTGCGCGGTGCAGTCTCGGTTTTACCAGACAGGTACGGCATGAAGTTGTAGCCGTCCAGGTGGACGCGCCACTCTTTGCCGTTGGCCTTGTAGCCTTTGGCCAGCTTCTCTTTCACGTCAGGTACGCCGGCGGCGGCCAGCAGGGTCGGCATCCAGTCCTGGTGCGCCATCATGGCGTTGACCTTGGTGCCCGGCTTGATCACGCCCGGCCAGCGAACCAGCTGGGGCACCCGCATTCCGCCTTCCCAGGTGGTGCCCTTCTCGCCGTAGAACGGCGTGGTGCCGCCATCCGGCCAGCTGCCGGTTTCGGCGCCGTTGTCGGTGGTGTAGATCACGATGGTGTTGTTGGCGACACCCAGCTCGTCCAGCTTGTTGAGCAGGATACCTACGTGGTCATCATGCTCCAGCATGCCATCGGCATAGATGCTGATGCCGGATTTGCCCTGATACTTCTCTTGCAGGCGGGTCCAGACGTGCATACGGGTGGCGTTGTGCCAGATGAAGAAGGGCTTCTTGGCCTTGACCGCTTTCTCCATGAAGGCCAGGGAGGATTCGAGGAACTCCTCGTCAGCATGTTCCATGCGCTTGCGGGTCATGGGGCCGGTATCTTCAATCTTGCCGTCGGCAGAGGACTTGATCACGCCACGCGGGCCGTACTTCTTCTTGAACTCCGGATCTTTCGGGTAGTAGTAAGTTTCCGGCTCCTCTTCCGCGTTCAGGTGGTAGAGGTTACCGAAGAATTCGTCGAAGCCGTGCTTGGTCGGCAGGTGCTGATCGCGGTCACCCAGGTGGTTCTTGCCGAACTGAGCGGTCATGTAACCCTGTTCCTTGAGCAGATCACCGATGGTGGGAGTCCACTCCGCAATACCTTGGGTAGAGCCCGGCATGCCGATGGTCAACAGACCGGTACGGAACGGCTCTTCACCGGTGATAAAGGCGGCGCGACCGGCGGTACAGGATTGCTGACCGTAATGATCGGTAAAGACCGCACCTTCGCTGGCGATACGGTCCAGGTTCGGGGTCTGGTAGCCCATCATGCCCTGGTTGTAGGCGCTGATGTTCCAGTAGCCGATGTCATCACCCATGATCGCAAGAATGTTGGGTTTGGCGGCGGCTGCGGCACTCCCGGCAGTGGCCATTAATGCAAGGCTCATTGCTATTTTGTTTAAATTAATGGCCATTATTGGCTCAACTCCTAATCTGATGTGAATGTTTACACAAAGCGGTCTGATGAAAACCGGGAATACCTATCGACAGGGCGGAAATATCAGCCATCACCAATAACATAGGCAGGCGTGGTGTTATCTCGAGGCTCACCTTAACCGGAAAATAGCGGGGTGAAATCCGTCGCGGATGACCCATCAGCTTCCACAAAACAGCGTTCAACAGTTTCACTCTATTGAGCGGTTATCTCCCTGTCGCCTTATAGCGAATATAACTGGTGGTTATCCGGTGTGTTTTTAGCCAATTCGGGTGCGCTACCCCATACAACACAAGGGGCACGGGCTGTGCGGGGCTCTGTCGTCACCAGGGGACTGCTTGATGGGCGGGGTGACGGGGCTCACATCTCGGGTAATAAAGAGGTATTCAAGCCAGGGGAAATAAACAGCCATGTTTATTGGGTATTTTTGCCAGAGCGACACTTTAATTTAAATTAACTGACACTTAAGCAAAGCGGGGTGGTGGTTTATTAAGCTCGCCCGCGTTTTTAAATATGAGTCAGTTAGCCATCGAACAGGCTGCATGGCACGTTCATTATTTAACTGAAAAAGAATGGACAGATTGAGAATGCGGTTTATCGCAAGCCGTGCGCTTCAGTGTGAGTGCGAGGTTGTGAGTGTTGGGGCTGATATCCGCCGAAAAGGGTGAGGCAAAGGCGCGTGCCATTGACTAAATTGATAGACAGTAAGGAGCAAAACGACTCCAACCTTCAACTATCACATCCCATGGGATACGGATCATGGACAGAGTACAACGCGCAGCCCCCTTTTCGTTGCAAGTGGACCTCAGACAGGTGGTTTATGCCCTGTCAGCCTCACTGGATCTGGTGGGCATTGGCGATGTGGCCCACGGTAAACGCGTCGGGATCATGGCCGCCGAGTGCGGTCGGTTTCTGGGGATGAGTGACGCCGAGCGCTGTCTGCTGTTCGAGCTCGGGGTGTTGCATGATATCGGTGTCTCCTCGACCACTACCCATCACCATCTGGTCAGCGAGTTCGATTGGGAGTCCTCCCAGCACCACTGTGAGGTGGGGTATCAGCTGCTCAAGGATTTCCGTTTGCTGGCCCCGCTGGCGCTCCCTATCCGTTATCACCATACCCACTGGTACCTGTTGCGCGAGATGGCCGATGTGGACTCCAGGGTTGCCCGTCAGGCCAACCTGATCTTTCTGGTGGATCGCTGTGATGCGCTGGCAGCACCTCATTACGCGGACGGCTCGCTGTTGATGCACACCGACGAGATCCGCGCACGGCTGCAGGATTGTCGTGACGAGTTCTTTGCCCCCGAGTTGGTGGAGGCCTTTCTCAAGGCATCCTGCTCGGAGGCATTCTGGTTGCAGCTGGAGGCTCGATCCATCAATGACTACATGCTGGAGATGTTGCAGGTGCGGGAGCCCTGTCTGACCTCGAACGGGGAGCTGAAAGCGCTGGCGCGGATCTTCTCCGGCATCGTCGATGCCAAGAGCCCCTTTACCATGACCCACTCTCTCGGGGTGAGTCGCTTGTCTCGTGCGTTGGCGGAACAGATGGGGGTGGGGGCCATCCACTGCGACATGCTGGAGATCGCCGGGTTATTGCACGATCTGGGCAAGCTCAGGGTCCCGGACGAGATCCTCGACAAGCCTGCCAGCCTGACGAAAGAGGAGCGTGCCGTCATCAAGGCCCACAGCTTCGAGACCTACCAGATCCTGCGCCACATCGAGGGATTTGAAGAGATTGCCTGCTGGGCGGCCTATCACCATGAGGAGCCGGACGGGGAGGGCTATCCGTTCCATCTGCCAGCATCCGCCATGGCGCTGGAGGCGCGTATTTTACGGGTGGCCGATATCTTTCAGGCGATGGTGCAGGACCGACCTTATCGGCGCGGGTTGCCAGCTCGTGATGCGCTGGCCTTTTTGCAACAACTGGCGGATCAGGGACGGGTCGATCCCGCCGTGGTGGCAGTGCTGACTGACCACCTGCCGCAGATGATGATGGCGGCGATCCCGACTCGCGAGGAGGTGCATGCAATATGTTGAGGGAGGCTTGGTCACTGAACCATCTTGCAGTGAGCCAGCTATGCTTGGAACAAGCCGTGCAGAATGCCGTATCGGTATGCAGAAGAGAGCTGGAATGACCATTAGGGGACAGATATGGAATCGCTAAAAGCCAAGGATTATATGCAGAGCAGACCCATCACCTTCACAGCCGACATGATGGTGCAATCTGCGGTCGAAAAATTTCTGAACAGCCATCAGCTGGGGGGCCCGGTGGTGGATGAGAAGGGCCATCTGATCGGCTGGATCTCCGAGCAGGACTGCATCGCCGTGATGCTCAAGGAGGCCTACCACTGCGAGCAGGTGGCACAGGTCAAGGATGTGATGCGCAAAGAGGTGCTGACGGTGAGGCCCGATACCAGCATTTTGACCCTGGCAGAGATGATGATGGGGCAAAAGCCGAAGATCTATCCGGTGGTAGAGGAGGGACGCCTGCTTGGGGTCATCAATCGCCACAACGTGATGCAGGCCATTCACGCCCAGCTCACCACCTGTTTTGTCCACAACACTCACGGTTGATCCTCTTTCCCTCTCTTCCAAGGCAAGCTGCGGCTTGCCTTGATTATTTGGAAAACCGCACACTTTTCATGTTATGCCATCTTACTAGGAACGTTTTTCCAGGTATGAGGATCGGCCAATCACGCTGCATTCCCATGACTTGCACTACGTTAAGGCTTGCACCGTCCCCACTCGCTCTTTAGGATCGCTCCCAGCTTATCGATATGGCCCCTCTGGGCACCTATTTAAGGAATTCGTACCTTGTCTCTCTCTATCGAGGCGCTGCGCCGCCGTCTCTCTGCCTGCATGAATCTCGACGCCCGCCGCCTCTCCAGCCGTCTGCACGGGGTCAAGAAGCTGCCTGAAGGCAAACAGGCCGCCGTGCTGGAGACCATCGCCGCCGATCTGGATGCCGCGCAAGCGCGCTATCAAGCCCGTCTGGCCGGTGTACCCAGGGTCACCTATCCGGATAACCTGCCGGTCAGTCAGAAGCAGGCGGAGATCACCAAGGCGATCAGTGAGCATCAGGTGGTGATCATCGCCGGCGAAACCGGCTCGGGCAAAACCACCCAGATCCCCAAGATCTGTCTGGCGCTCGGGCGCGGGGTGAAGGGCTTTATTGGCCACACCCAGCCACGCCGTCTGGCGGCTCGCACCGTGGCGGCCCGTATTGCCGAGGAGATGGCGTCCGAACTCGGCCACTACGTGGGTTACAAGGTGCGCTTTACCGATCAGGTGAGCGAGCAGACCCACATCAAGCTGATGACTGACGGTATCCTGCTGGCCGAGATCCAGAATGACCGGATGCTCACCCAGTACGACACTATTATCATCGACGAGGCCCACGAACGCAGCCTCAACATCGACTTCATTCTGGGCTATCTCAAGCAACTGCTGCCACGGCGCCACGATCTCAAGGTGATCATCACCTCGGCTACCATAGACCCGCAGCGTTTCTCCCGTCATTTCAACAAGGCGCCGGTGATCGAGGTCTCCGGCCGCACCTATCCGGTAGAGGTGCGCTATCGCCCGCTGTTTGCTGATAAAAAGAGCGGCGACAAGAGTGAGGCGCTGGAGGAGCGCGACGAGCTGCAGGGGATCTTCGATGCGGTGGAGGAGCTGGCCCGCGAGGGGCTCGGGGACATCCTCATCTTCATGAATGGCGAGCGGGAGATCCGCGATACTGCCGATGCCCTGCGCAAGCTCAACCTGCGCGATACCGAGGTGCTGCCGCTCTACGCCCGCCTCTCCAACGCCGAGCAGAACAAGGTGTTCCAGCAACACGCAGGTCGGCGCATCGTGCTGGCCACCAACGTGGCGGAGACCTCGCTGACGGTACCGGGCATTCGCTACGTCATCGATCCGGGTACCGCCCGTATCAGCCGCTACTCCTGGCGCACCAAGGTGCAGCGCCTGCCTATCGAGCCGGTCTCCCAGGCCAGTGCCAACCAGCGTAAAGGGCGTTGCGGCCGGGTGGCGGACGGTATCTGTATCCGCCTCTACTCCGAGGAGGATTTCAACAACCGCCCGGCCTTTACCGACCCCGAGATCCTGCGCACCAACCTGGCATCGGTCATCCTGCAGATGCTGGCGCTTGGCCTTGGCAATATGGAGGCCTTCCCGTTCGTCGAGCCGCCGGAGTCACGCCATATCAAGGATGGCCTGACCCTGTTGAAAGAGCTGGAGGCGGTCAAAGAGCTGCCCGGCACCCGGGATCAGGAGCCGAAACTGCAGTTGACCGAAACCGGTCGCCAGCTCTCGCGCATCCCCCTTGATCCACGGCTTGCCAAGATGGTGATCACGGCGGCGCAAACCGGCTGCCTGAGCGAGGTGGTGGTGATCACTGCGGGGCTCAGTATCCAGGATCCCCGCGAGCGGCCCATGGAGAAAAAGCAGGCCGCCGACGAGCAACACAGACGCTTTGAAGACAAGGATTCCGACTTCCTCGCCTTCGTCAATCTGTGGAACTACTTGAAAGAGCAGCAGGATCTCCTTGGCAGCAACCCGTTCCGCCGCATGTGCCAGAAGGAGTTCCTCTCCTACCTGCGGGTGCGCGAATGGCAGGACATTCATTTCCAGCTGCGCCAGACGGTCAAAGAGCTGGGTTTTAAAGCCAACCATGAACCGGCGGATTTCAAGACGGTACATTGCGCGCTGCTGACCGGCCTCTTGAGCCACATCGGCAACAAGGATCTGGAAAAGCCGGAGTTCCTTGGCGCCCGCAACGGCCGCTTCCACCTGTTCCCTGCGTCGGGTCTGTTCAAGAAGCCGCCCAAGTGGGTGATGGCCGCAGAATTGGTGGAGACCTCGCGCCTCTACGCCCGTATCAACGCCCGGATTGAACCCGAGTGGGTTGAGCCGCTGGCGGGCCATCTCATCAAGCTGCACCATAGCGACCCCCACTGGTCGAAGAAAAATGGCGCCGTGATGGCCAAGGAGAAGGTGACGCTTTATGGCCTGACGCTGGTCAATGAGCGCACCATCAACTTCAGCCGCCTCGATCCGGCGCTATGCCGCGAGCTGTTTATTCGCCGCGCGCTGGTGGAGGGGGATTTCGAGACCCGCCACCGTTTCTTTAGCGATAACCGCAAGCTGTTGGCCGAGGTGGAAGCGCTGGAGCACAAATCCCGTCGTCGCGACATTCTGGTGGATGACGAGGATCTCTTCCGCTTCTACGATGCCCGCTTGCCGGAGGAGGTGATCTCCGCCCGCCACTTTGACAAGTGGTGGAAAGAGGCGCAAAAGCAGGATCCAGAGCTGCTCAACTTCGAAAAAGAGATGCTGATGAAGGGGGATGCCGCCCATATCAGCGAACTCGACTACCCCAACTTCTGGCAGCAGGGGCGACTCAAGCTCAAGCTGAGCTACCAGTTTGAACCGGGGGAGGCGGCGGACGGCGTCACGCTGCATATTCCGCTGCCACTCTTGAATCAGGTGGAGGTGAAGGGGTTCGAATGGCTGATCCCCGGGCTGCGTCATGAGCTGCTGGTGGCCCTCATCAAGTCGATGCCAAAGCCGATGCGCAAGAACTTCGTGCCGGCGCCGAACTACGCCGACGCGCTGCTCGCCACCCTCAACCCGGAACAGGGGCCGCTGTTGGACGAGATGGAGCGCCAACTGCGCCGCATGACCGGCGTGACCGTCCCCCGCGAATCCTGGGACTGGGCTGCGGTGCCCGATCACCTGAAACTCACCTTCCGGGTGGTGGATGACAAGCACAAGAAGGTGGCGGAAGGCAAAGATCTGGAGGCGCTGAAAGAATCCCTGCGTGGCAAGGTGCAGGAGACCCTGTCACAAGTGGCGGACGACGATATCGAGCAGTCCGGCCTCACCCTCTGGAGCTTTGGCGAGCTGCCTCAAGAGTACAGCCAGAAGCGCGGTGGTTTTGAAGTGAAAGCCTATCCGGCGCTGGTGGATGAGAAAGATTCGGTCTCCATCCAGTTGGTAGAGAGCCCGGTGGCTCAGCAACAGCTGATGTGGGCCGGCCAGCGCCGACTGGTGCTGCTCAACGTGCCGTCGCCCATCAAGTATCTGCAGGAGAAGCTGCCCAACAAGGCCAAGCTGGGGCTCTATTTCAACCCGTTTGGCAAGGTGGCGGAGTTGATTGACGACTGCATCGCCTGTGGTTGTGACAAGCTCATTGAGCAGCATGGCGGGCTGGCTTGGGACGAAGCCGGTTTCGAGGCGCTCAAGGAGTATGTCCGCGCCGAGCTCAACGATGCGGTGGTGGAGGTGGCCAAGCAAGTGGAAGCCATACTGACCCTCTCCCATGAAATCAAGAAGCGGCTCAAGGGCAAGATGCAGCTCGACACCGCCTTTGCCATGTCGGATATCCAGCTGCAGCTGAGCAATTTGATCCACAAGGGCTTCGTCACCGAGACCGGTTGGCAGCGGCTGCCTGACTTGCTGCGCTACCTGCGTGCCATCGAGCGGCGTCTGGAGAAGCTGGCCATCGATCCCAACCGGGATCGGGTCTACATGCTCAAGGTGCAGAGTGTGGAGTCAGAGTACAAGGCGCTGCTCGCCAAAATCCCCAAATCCCAGCTGATCCCGGCCGAAGTAGCCAACATCCGCTGGATGATTGAGGAGCTGCGGGTGTCGTTCTTTGCCCAGAATCTGGGGACTCCGTATCCGGTCTCCGATAAACGGGTGCTTAACGCCATCGCTCAGTGCTAAGCTGCTATCTAACTGTTTTAACAGCACGATAGCGCGTGATGAGAAGGGGTTGCCAGTCAGTTGGCTCCCTTCAAACCGCAAGTCAGGGAGGCAAGGATGCTGGGGATCTGGTTGAGTGTGGCGCAGGTGGTGATCAGCGGTTACCAACCCATCGCGGAACAAACCTGGGTGCAGTTGAACCCGGAATATTACCCGCTGGCGCGTACCCCGCCTGCGATGTTTGTGGCCTGGCGTGGCAATCAGTTCCCGCCGCTGGCCCAGAAGCAGAAGCATGGTCGCTGGCAGATCCTCTTTCCCGCCCGGCTGGTGCCTCCTTTCGATCTGTTCGAGGGGGAGGCGCAGCTCTCCAAAACTTATCTGGCAAGGCTGCGGCGCATCGACGAGATGGCTTACGGGGTAGCCCCGGGCCAGGCAGTTGCGGCTGGTGCAATCGTGCAGCAGGGGAGTGGTTTCCCTGGTTATAGCGCGCAATCCATCGCGCCTTTTATTGCCGAGTTCCGTACTCCCCAAGACGCGTTCGGTGGTGTCGATATTCCCACCGACACCGACGAGAGCGAACCTCTGCTGGCTCAGCTAGGCGTGACATTTCGCACCGCGGGGATGACTGGCGCAGATGCGTTGATTGGGGGGGGAATGGCGCTCGCCAGCAGCACGGCCAGCTTATCCGCAGGCAGTGACGCCATGCTCACCCTCTCGGATCCGGCAGCCGGCGGCCCACAAACCGTGTGTCATCAGGTCGCGGCAGGGGAGACCTTGTGGCGCATTGCCAATCAGCTCTCCAGTACCCAGGGGGTCGATACTTACAGTTATTTGCTGGCGCTGGTGGCGGAGAATCAACCGCGGCTTGGCAAGAGCATTCGGGTCAGAACGGGGGAGGGTCTTTACTGCCCGCGCGCCGAGACCCTGGCGCAGTTTGATGCCCTGAGCCCGGCCCAGCGTCAGCAGCAATTTGCCCGACTGGAGCAGGGGCGCTAAATGCAGAGTCGGTACCTTGTATCCGAATTTGGCCCGTGGTAGTATTCGCGCTCGTTTTGCGAGGTGCTGACCGGTCGCAGTTAGCACCATAAATTCATCCAAAAGAGATACACACTATGTCTTTCGTATTCCAAGCTGAAGTCCGTTCTGACCTGGGGAAAGGTGCGAGCCGCCGCCTGCGTCAAGCTGACCAAGTTCCTGCCATCGTTTACGGTGCAGGCAAAGAAGCCCTGTCCATCACTGTTGACCACAAGAAAATGGTTCTGGCTCAAGAGAAGCCGGAATTCTATGAGTCTGTACTGACTCTGGTTATCAACGGTGAAGAAGTTAACGTAAAAGTGAAAGCTATCCAGCGTCACCCGGTACGTTACAAGCTGATCCACCTGGACTTCGTTCGCGTTTAATAGCGAACCGTCAGGTTGAAGAAAAGCCACTCTCAGGAGTGGCTTTTTGCTATCTGGCATCTGGTGAGAGGGCTACCTGATCAGTGACAGCAATCCGGTTATCCCAGCTGACTCAGCGCCTGTTGGCAGCGCTGCTCGGCGGCATCCAGCTCCAGCAGTACCATCCTGATATCTTCCATCTGCTGTTGCAGTGTTTCCCGTTTCTCCTCGACCAGTCCCAGCATGGTCTGCAGCTGGGTGCGGCTGCTCTTGTCGGCATCATAGAGATCGAACAGCTCGCGGATCTCGGCAAGGCTGAACCCGAGCCGCTTGCCGCGCAGGGTGAGCTTGAGGCGAACCCGATCCTGCTTGCTGTAAATGCGGGTCTGTCCCTCTCTGGCGGGATTGAGCAACCCCTGATCCTCGTAGAAACGGATACTGCGCGTCGTAATATCAAATTCCCGGGCCAGCTCACTGATGCTGAAGCGCCGTCCTTCATCCTTGTTGTTCATACAGACTTCTTGGCGAACTAAATCCTGTCTGCACCTTACCTAAACGTAAACTGCACTGCAACTCTTGTTCCATCGCGTCAGAACCCCTATGTTATGGCCATGTAACAAACAGAGGCAGGCAAATGGATATTGCAATTGTGGCGGCGAAACGGACTCCGATGGGGGCATTTCAGGGGGCATTGGCTGAGGTAACGGCGCCTGAGTTGGGAGCCTGTGCCATCGAGGCGGCACTGCAGCAAAGCGGGCTGCGTCCGGAGCAGGTCGATGAAGTGTTTATGGGCAATGTGCTGGCGGCGGGCGTGGGGCAAGCGCCAGCCAGGCAGGCGCTGTTGAAAGCGGGGCTGCCAGATGGTGTGCCCGCTACCACCATCAACAAGGTGTGTGGCTCCGGCATGAAGGCGGTGATGCTGGCGGCGGATACCATTCGTCTGGGGGATAACCGGGTGGTGGTGGCGGGGGGGATGGAAAGCATGAGTCGTGCCCCCTATCTGCTGGATAATGCCCGCAGCGGCTTTCGGATGGGGCATCAAAAAGTGCTGGATCACCTCTTCCTCGACGGTTTGCAAGATGCCTATGATGGCCAGCTGATGGGGATACATGCCCAGCGCAGCGCCAATCAGGCCGGTTTGACCCGCAGTGCCATGGATGAGTTTGCCCTTGCGTCGTTGCAGCGTGCCCGCGACGCACAGCAAGCCGGTGCGTTTGTGTCCGAGTTGACAAGCGTCTATCGCGGTGATCGCGTGTTGCTGGCCGAGGATGAACAACCGGGCAAGGGCAGGCCGGAGAAGATCCCGACCCTGAAGCCTGCGTTTGGTAAAGATGGCACCATTACGGCAGCCAATGCGAGCTCTATCTCGGACGGCGCGGCGGCGTTGATATTGATGG
The DNA here is from genome assembly GCF_027707745.1 of Aeromonas sp. QDB23. Taxonomy (NCBI): domain Bacteria; kingdom Pseudomonadati; phylum Pseudomonadota; class Gammaproteobacteria; order Aeromonadales; family Aeromonadaceae; genus Aeromonas; species Aeromonas sp. QDB23. The sequence continues at coordinate 36,075 of NZ_JAPCJA010000025.1, read as the reverse complement.
ATGGCGCCACGGCGCAAGCCTGGCAGGTACCTGTGCTGGCACGGATTGTCGGTTATCAGAGCCACGCGGCATTGCCCGCCGAATTTACCTCCGCGCCCATTGGCGCCATTTTACGGTTGCTGGCGCGTCTGGCATGGTCGGTGGAGGAGGTGGATCTGTTCGAGATCAACGAGGCCTTTGCCATGGTCACTATGCTGGCCATGAGCGGGATCGGCATCCCTCATCACAAGGTCAATGTGCATGGCGGGGCCTGTGCGCTCGGTCATCCGCTGGGGGCGAGTGGCGCGCGCATTCTGGTGACGCTGATCGCCGCGCTGCGGCAACGGGGTTTGCGGCGAGGCGTGGCCGCGCTCTGTATCGGTGGTGGGGAGGCGACCGCCATCGCGGTCGAGGTGAATGACGAGACGAATTAGTCGGTGGCTTCCATCGCCAGCAGCTGTTCGTTGACCCAGGTGGTGGCGGCCAGATAGAGGTGACTCACCTTATCCTCGTTGAGCCCTAACTTCGCGGTTCTGGCCGTGACTCTTGGCCAGTTGGCATTTTCGTAATCTTCACAAAACGCGAGGTAGAAACCGAGATTGCCTTTGCGTTCCAGCAGCGCCAGCCGAATATCCTCGATAAGGGGGATAGTGCCCAGCAGCTTGTCCATCGGTTGCTCCATCAGCACATCCAGCAGGGAGAAGAGACCGGTGATAAAGGCCTGTTGTGCCTGTTGGGTCGGGGCGTGAGCATGGGCCAGCAGCTCACAGAATCGGGCGCGGATCATCGACATCTGGTAGAGCTCGGCGCTCTTGCCCTTGCCCGCACTGGTTGCCGCCACCAGCGAGACAAAACGCTTTAGCTGGGTGTTGCCCAGATAAATGGCCGCTTGGCGAAATGACGAGATGGGGTTGGTGTGGCCTTTGAGATGGTTGACGTAGCGCAGCAGCTTGAGGGAGAGGGAGATATCCTGACCAAGTAGCTGTTCAATCTTGTTGATATCAGGCTCTGTCTCGTTGACCACATTGAGCAACTGCATCACCACGACCTGCGCTGGCTCCATGGTCGCTTGCTTGACCATCTCGGGGCGACTGAAGAAAAAGCCCTGGAACAGCTGGATCCCCAGTTGTTTGACCCGTTCGAACTCAGCCTTGTCCTCTACTTTTTCCGCCAGATAGGTGAGCCCCAGCGTTTGATGCCGCTGGATAAACACCTTGATCTGCAGCAGGGAGGTGGCGCGCAGATCAAACTTGATGATGTGGATAAAGGGGAGGAATCGTTCCCAATCCGGTGACATGGTGAAATCATCGAGTGCCAGTTGATATCCCAGCTTGTGCAGCTGTTTCACCTTTTCCAGCAGGGCATCATCCGGTGGGGAATCTTCCAGGATCTCAATCACCACTTTTTCGGGCGGCAGGCACTCTGCCAATCCCTCCAGCAGCAGTGAGTGGGGGAAATTGATAAAGCAGGGGCGGCCTCCCAACAGCTGATCGATATTTTGTTGGAGGAACTGTTCGACCACCAGGCGTGACGTCGCCTGCTGGGAGGAGATGCTCGGGAAGACATTATTCAGACTATCGCGAAAGAGCAGCTCATAGGCATGAGTTTTGAGGTCTCTGTCGAGGATCGGCTGTCTTGCTACGTAGGAATACATACCTTGCTCCAGTATGGGTACTGGGTTGATTTTATGGTGTTGCAGAACACTATGCCAGTATTCACCTTATTAAGTAAGGCAATAATTGGCATAGCGTTTTTCTGCAGGGCTGGAAGTTAGAAGAAATAGCTCAATTGTGCACCAGCCAGCCAGGCATCCCCTTCGGAAGTGCCCTGGAAGGTGGAGGTCGTCAGCGGATTGTCCGGTTGCAGCTCCATTTTTTCGGTGACATCCACCTTTTTGCCATCGATCAGGGTCAGCCCCAGATCCACGGTCAGGTTGGGCGTGAACTGATACCCCATCCCCAGGCTGTACCAGAGTCGATCGGCATCCGGGATGGAGATGGTTCGACGATCGGCGGGCACCGGGCTGGCGTCATAGGCCACTCCGGAGCGCAGTTGCCACTGGGGAGTGACCTGATAGGTCATACCGACGGCATAGCGCCAGCTATCTTCCCAGTGCTCATCCTTGATGTGCATGCTCTGCAAATTGTTGAGATCAGCTTCCAGCTGAACGAATTTGCTCCAGTTGGTCCAGTTCAGGCTGCCGTGGAGAGCCAGTTTGTCAGTCAGTTGATGGAATGCTGCCAATTCTGCCGTCGCGGGTAGTGGCAGATCCAGACTGCCGGTATCTCTGAGCTCGGTAACGGAGCCGTCTGCATTGGATCGGCCCACAATAGCGTCACCCGAGAGCGTCAAATTGACATCGTGACGATAGGAGAGGCCGAGCCGGGTTTGCTCCGACAGTTCCAGCAAGGTGCCGACATTCCAGCCCCATGCCCAGCCATCCCCTTGCAGATGTTTTGCGATCAGGTTGCGAGAGGGGAAGGTGCCGCCGACCTCGCCTTCGCCCTGAATAGCGGAGATCCCGGCACCGATTGACCACATCTCATTGATCCGATAGGCGAGTGAGGTACCCAGATCCATGGTCTTGATATCGGAGACATTGCCAAAGTGTCCGGCGCTGTAGTTATCCGGCATCTTGACGCCAAGACCGTAGTAAGAGGTTGCCGAGAAGCCGAGGCGCCACTGTTCGTTGAGTGGAATGATGAGATAGGCGTTAGGAACCCAGGCCGCGGCTGCAATATCGTGTGCACTGGCATCGGAAGTGACGATGCCGGGTTTGGTCGGCAAGCGGGTGTTGCCTTCAATATTGACATCAGGACTGACATAGATGGCGCCGCCAGAGAGCGCCATCTGATTGAAGCGGGTCATGGCAGCCGCATTGCGGGAGAGCACGCTGGCGTTATCCGCGATGGCGGCCTCACCGGCAAAGGCGCGTCCCAGGCCTGTAGCGGACTGTTCAGCCAGCTGGAACCCGGCGGCATGGGTCTGACCCGCGATCACCAGCAGGGCGATGGCGGACGGTTTGATGATGGGATGCATGACAAAATCCTTGCTGTTACCCGAAGGTTAAATAGGTCATATGAATGGAGGCAGGATTTTATATGGTATGACCAGCAAGGCAACGGACATGGTGGGTCTCAGGACAAAACAAGATTTAATGCTGGGGAGAAGCACTCTAATAGTTTGATTAAAAAAGAAAAATAAACACGTGTGTGCTACATCTGTGCGCTGAAATGGATTTTATGGACAAAAAAAGAGCGCCTGATGGCGCTCTTTCCATTTTATCAATAATCAGAACTTCATGTTGAACTGAGCAGAGGCCAGGAAGGCGTTGCCGTGGGAAGTACCCTGCCAGCGAGTAGTGCTGTCATGTTTTGGCAGACCTTCGTTGACGTCAACTTCTTTGCCGTCCAGATATGCCATACCAAAGTCAACGCTCATATCGGTGTTGATGTGGTAGGTGGCACCTGCGCTATACCAGATACGGTCTGAGTCGGGGATACTCAGGCTACGGTATTCGGCTTCGATCGGGCTATTGTCATAGGCAAAGCCCAGACGAGCTTCCCAGGCCGGATTGATATACCAGGTACCACCGATGGAATAACGGAGGGAATCTTTAAAATTCTCGGGTTTTTGCAAGCATTGGCCAACAATTGCGCCATCTTTACAGCCACTGCTGGTTGCTTTCAGTTCTTCAAACGCACTCCAGTCTGTCCAGTTGACGGAGTAATGAACTGCAAATTGCGGATTAAGACGGTGATAACCCGCAAATTCTGCCTGAGCTGGCAAATCCAGCTTCAGGTTACCATCTACGGTTTTAAATACAGGCTTGCCATTCTGGAGACCTGCTACGCCGGCAGTCGAGCCCTGAAAATCACCATCAAAGCTCATATCCACTTGTGAGCGATAAGTCAGAGCAAAACGGTGGTTTTCGTTGACTTCATAGAGAGTTCCAACGTTCCACCCGAAGCCCCATGTGTCACCTTTGAGATGTGCGACATTTGTATCTTTCGGGAGCCCGCTTAGATTAAAACCGGCAAAACGGTTGAGCTCCGCAGCACCGTAAACAGCGTTAATACCTGCACCAATGCTGAATTGTTCGTTGATACGATAGGCAATATTAGGGTTGATATTGAAGGTGACCAGCTCTGTATTGCCTGCCGCTGAACCCGCATTGAATGCCTCAGAATATTCGGTAGACAGGCCGTAATTTGAAAATAGGCCGATACCCCAAGCCCATTGGTCATTCAGCGGCTGAATAAAATAAGAGGCGGGGACGAAAGCGGCAGGCGCAATACCACTTTCACTGGCTGGGAGAACCCCACCTATTTTGCCCTCAACATCCACATCCGGTTTGATGTAGGTGCCGGAGACAGAGACCGCCATCTTGTCGAAGGTGGTCATGGCTGCAGGGTTACGGGCCAGTACGGAGGCGTTGTCGGCGATAGCCGCTTCACCGGCATAGGCGCGACCCAGACCGGAGGCCGAGTGCTCGTTCAACTGGAATGCCGCGGCATGGACTTGACCGGTGGCCAGCGCGATGGTGGCGGCAATCAGGCTCTTCTTGAAAATAGTTGTCGTCATGGTGTTCTCTCTTGTAGGCAGATTTTTTTGCCGATATTGGCTGCACGTTCAATGCAAACCCCGACAAAATCCGTTTTTATTTCAGCTTCTTCCCAATCAATTCTGGCGTGATTCTATGGATCTGGTAGGAGGTAAGAAATCAGACCAGTGACAGCAGAATACATAAAAGTGATCGATGTGTTAATCATTTGTTTTAACTTGCTGTTTAATTCATCAGTTTCATAGGGTAACGGCGGATTATTGACCTGGATTGCCGATCCAGGTCACAAAAATAATTTTGCCGATTTTTCGATATTTTGAGGCAAATGAGCGACAACGCGGGGGAAACGGTGGGAAACAGGCAGCCGCTCGTGACGGCTGCCTGTCATTCAGGTCTGATCAGGCTTTGTTAAATGGCCCACTGCAGCTGTGACTGTAGTGCGCTGGCAACGGGTGCAAGTGGCTCTTTCATCTCGCCAATCAGCACCATATTGGCCCCTTTTAGCCGGACTATCTCCCCTTTGAGGGTGCCATCTTCAAAGTTGGCCTGTTGCAGGGTTAGCGGGACATGTTTGGGCACGATAAAGAGGGTGACTGGCCCCATCTCTCCCCTGATCACCATATGCAAAGCTGGCCCCTGATAAAACGAGCAGTGATTGACATAGGTCACCTTCAGTCCATCCATCTCCTTCAGGGTTACTCCGTACATCTCCAGCTTGGCATTGATGCTCTGCAAATTGACCCGTTCGTCGATACCCTGGATAAAGGGCGCTTCGCCATAGACGTGGGCCATGGCCACTTGTGCGAGGGAGAGGGCCGTGGGCGTCGTCTCTGGCAGCGAAATCCAGCGGGTGCTCATCCCCAGCAGGAAGGCGACCGATGCGGCCAGGGCGATCTGGCGCCAGGATGTCGATGTCCGGATCTTGACTGGCACTGTACCAAGGGGTCGGGATGGCGGCATATCATCTTGCGTGTCACTGTCTTGCAGCATGGCTTGCCTGAGCAGGATCCGCTCGGCCAGTCCGGCGGGGACCTCTACCTGCATGGCGCGCTTGAGGCTTCTGTCGAACTGCTTCATCTCGTCGAGGTAGTTCCGATTGGCCTGGCTGACTTCAGCGGCTTTGAGAAAGTCCGGCTGTTGATCGTTGGGCTGGATCATGGCGTTGCGGCGAAATTCGAGTTCATCCATGTCCGTGTCCTCTTGCTTGGTTCTTCTGCTCCATCGCCTCCTTGATCTGGTTGCGGGCGCGAAACAGTCGGGTCATGACGGTGTTCTTGTTGAGGCCGAGCATCTCGGCGATCTCTTCACCACTGAATCCTCCCACGACTTGCAGCAGCAGTGGCTCCTGATACTCCTCGGGCAGACGGGCGATGTGACGGTGCAACCACTCGTGCTCCATCTGCTGTTCGTTGTGCAGCGTGTCGTGCTGGGGCTGAGGGTGATCGTCGAGATCCACCAGCTCCAGCTGTTTGCGTTCGAAGCGGCGGGCGTTCTCCCGTCTGAGGATGGTGATCAGCCACCCCTTGGCCGCCTTGTCATCTTGCAGGGTATCGATCGCCTTCCAGGCACGCAGGAAGGTCTCTTGCACCAGATCTTCCGCCATGTTGGGATCCCGGGCCAGCCAATAGGCATAGCGGTAGAGATCGCCGTGCAGTGCATGAACCAGTGCTTCAAATTTGGTTTGTTTGTCAGCCATGGGATCAGAGACCGGCGAAGTGGCCGGATCATTTCCACCAATATGCTGCCGAGCACGTTTTTTTCTAAAAAACAGCAGTGCCATAGGGCAATCCTTGTCAGGGGGCGTGGCGGCGGGAGCGAGCACTCCCGTGCGCCAGCAGGTAAATCAGGTGCGCAATACCGGCGCTTTCATCAGCCCTGAGGGTACGCGCCAGAGTGCGCCACTCGATGGGCTGGCCAGAAGAGGGCCGGGAAAAACAGGCTCGCTCGAGTTCACCAAGCGCGTTGCCGACCCGATTATGCCCAGCGCCAGGCAACTGGCCTGATTGATAACAGGGGACTTGCCAGCGCAAACTCGCCCACTGGATCAGCGCCTTGCGACTGGCATCCGGCTGATGTTGGCCAAGGGCGCGCTGCAGTCTATAGAAGGCGTGCCAGCGGGGCCCGTGGCGCCATAGTGCACGCAGTGCCAGGGCCAGTACGACCCACCAAAGGCTCTCTCGCAGCGGCATCTGCGGGCGCTGAGCATCAGGTTGCGAACGTGTCGCTGGCTGGAACGTCAGCGTGATGGCGGGCAGGCTGGCCTGCTCAATCCGGCCACTTTGGGTATTAAACCAGGGAAGGTCAATGGGGGGGAGCTGATAGTCGCCGCTCTGCTCCGCGACCAGGGTCTGGCGCCATTGTCGCTCAAACAGCAGCTTGCCTTCGCGGTAACGCTCCTGCTGTTGCTCACCATCGGGATGAGCCTGCACACCCGTGGGCAGTTGATGGGCCAGCAGGGGGGTAAGCTGGATCTGGCCGCTGTCACCATTTTCCATGGTCAGGGTGAGGATCCGGATCAGCGGTTCACCGACTTCTCCCGTGGTGGCCGGTTCAAGCCGCTGGCTCAGGATCAGCCGGGTGGCCACAGGCGTGGCGGGGGCCTTGTCCACCCTCACCTCGAGTGGTGCTGCGCGGGCCGAGAGCCGTTGCGCTTTTCCCCCTTGCTGCGCGACCTGCCCCTGCAAGCGGGGGGAGTCGAGGTGCCAGAGCCCCGGCGCCTTTGCCTGAACGAGCCAACTGCGGGTGAGCCTGCCGGGCAGACCTGCCTGAGCGGGGGGGATCCACTCATCGCTACCGAGGCGACGGATGGTGAAGTGGGCAGAACTGAGCTCGCTCAGCGCCGGGTTTTGCATACTGGTGGGCAGCCACAGGGTCAGCCGGTAGATCACTGGCTGGCCGGGATAGAGCGGGCCCTGATGATCAAGGCTTGCCTGCATCTCGAGGGGCGAGGGGGCTGCGGGCTGTGGCAGCGCGGCTGTTTTCGCCTCTCTCAGTGGCAGGGTGAGCGAGGGGGTGAACTCATTTCCCAGCTTGAGCGGGGCAATCACCACCTCTGTATCAGTGGGTGAATTGCTCTGGTGCAGCGGGATCTGCCAGCGAGTCAGTTGTTGTACCGGGGTCGTGACCCGGCTCATGGTCACTCTGCCCACCGCAAACTGGCGCAGTAGGGGGGTGATCTCCAGCTCGCTACTCTGGCGCTCGCCATCCGCTTCGATGATCAGCAGCCAATCGCTGGGGTCGGCCCCCGGCAGCAACTCTGCCCGAGGGGGCAAGGCCCAGCAAAGTGGACTCGCCAGTGCGAGCAACAGTCCCCATCCTGCCCGCGTCACCAGGGCTCCTCCACCTTGATCAGATCCCGGCGTAGTGCCTCTTTGCGCAGTCGCTGCTCCAGCAACAACACCGGGGGAGAGGGTGGCAGGGGCATTGCGGTCACCTGCTGATCCGCCGCTGGTTCGGGCTGCTTGCTGCTGTTGCTGGTGTCGGGAGCGGCCGCCGCACCGCCTTGTAACAGAGAGAGGTTATAGAGCGCATCTTCATGGCCGGGCTCCAGCGCCAGGGCGGCCAGATAGGCCTCCTTGGCTGCCGCAAACTCACCCAGTTGCAGCAGGGCATTGCCGCGGTTGTAGTGGGCGGTGGCGCTCGCCGCTTGCTGATAGGCTGTGATGGCTTGCCGGTAGGCACCGGCCCGATACCAGGCATTGCCGCGCCAGACCGGATCATTGAAGGTGCGGGCAGCCCGCTGAAAATCCCCCTCTTGATAAGCCTGCATTGCTTGCAGATCCCCTCTCTCTACCGCTTGCAGATCTTGTGGCGCAAGCAGCTGCGCTCCCATCATCAGCACCACCATCAACCGGGCACCGACTCTGGCCAGCAAGGCCAGCGGTAATAAAGGGATCAGCAGCCAGGGGCCAAGATCCAGTGGTGCCGGGGTGAGGGCCGAGGTCGTAGTGGGGAGGGAGGCAAATCGGGGGACGTCGCTGCCAAGCCACTGCAGCTCACCGCCGAGGCGATTGGCCAGGGCGGCAATCGCCTGACTATCAGGGGCGGGTAATTGCGCGGGCATGCGGGTGGCAAACCCCAACTCATTGGCCGGGATGGCTGGCATGGGGGCCGGTTGACCGCTGTTGGCGAGCAGAATATCGAGGCGTGCCGACTGGGTGTCGCGGCAAAGAAGGCGCTGCTGGCAGGGCCATAGCGCGGCGATTTGGGTCATCTGGTTCGTGGTGAGGTCGTCGGTGATCAGCAGCAGACGCGCCTGTTCACCGGGAGCAATCTGCTTCATGGCAAGTTCCACAGCCCTTGCCGGGTTGCTGCCCTGCAGCGGCATGATATCGGGGCGCAAGTCGGGCAGCAGCAGCGAAAGGGCTTGATGATCCCGGGTTGGCGGCATGGCGAGGTAGGCATCGCCCGCGTAGAGGATCAGCGCAATGTGTTCACCCTTGGCGTGGCTCAGCAGCTGCTGTAACTGCCATCTGACCCGGGTCGCCCGATCCGGTTTGAGGTCGATGGCGGTCATCGAGCGTGACAAGTCCAGCAGCCAGATATCGAGCGGTGCCGCAGGCTGCTGTTGCAGCTCACCGCGCAGTGCCGGTCCACTCAGGGCCAAAATGACGGGCAGGGTTGCCAGCCAGAGCCAGGGGCGCTGAGGACGGGATGCTGGCAGCAGATAAGCCTGCATCGCAGGCGCGAGCAGCGGGGGCTGGCGACGACGACGCCACCCTTGCCAGAGCCAGGGGATGAGTGCGATCAGCCACAGGGGGCGAAGCAAGATCAGCTCCATCTGCGCGCGCCTCGTGCCAACCCGCTACGCACCTTGCGAAACTCCAGCCTGCCGCGCCCTGATGGCAGAATCAGCAAACCACAAAGCAGTGCCAACGGCCAGGGGTAGAGCTCGATCACCGGCTGGTAGTGGGCAACCGGCATGGGGGCCGGTTCCAGGGTATTGAGGGCTGCGTTGATGGCATCGAGATCGCTTTGGGTTCGCGCCCGAAAGTAGCGTCCCTGGCCTGTCTGCGCCAGCGCTTGCAGAAGCGGCTCGTCCAGTTCGCTGCTGGGATCGGCCTGACCGCTGCCCGCTTCATCGTAGGGTTGGATAAAGGTATCGGGATCGGCACCGACCCCCAGCGTATAGATCCGTATTCCCTGCGCCGCGGCGAGTTTGGCCTCTTGCAGCGGATCCGCATTGCCTGCGGTATTGCGGCCATCGGTGACCAGCAGCAGGGCCGTGGGGCGACCAGGATCCCCATGCTGATGTGCAAGCTGGATCGCTTCGCCAAGGGCGGTGGTACGGCCAACCAGATCAAAATCGAGCTCGTCGCTCAAGGTCAACAGCGCCGGGATCTCCTGAGTGAGGGGAGAGAGCAGGTAGGCGTGATCGGCAAAGACGATAAGACCAACCCTGTCTCCGGCCCGTTTGGCGATCAGCGCCTTGATCTGCTGGCGCACCGCCGTCAGCCGCGCTTGTTGCTCGCCGTTGTCGAGCATATCAGGGGTGCGCATGCTGTCTGACAGATCCACCGCCAGTAGAAGATCCCGACTCCCTTCATATTGGATAACCGGTTCTCCCCACCACTGGGGGCGGCAGAGGGCGAGGATGAGGGCACCCCAGAGCAATATAGCGCGCCAGAGTGGCAATCCGGCGTGGGGACGCAGCAGCGCAAACCCGGGGTGAGCCAGATAACCGCGGCGTAGGGGCGGCAATCCGAAGCGCACCAGCAAGGGCAGCACCAGCGCCAGCGCAAACCAGGGCCAGGCCAGGATCATGAATGCCTCCGCGTGGCTTTGCGCCCCGAGCGAGGGGAGAGCTGCAAAAAGAGGGTTTGACCCCAGCGGCGATAATATTGCCGCAACTGTTCGCACTGCTCGCGGCTCGGGTTCTGGCTGCCATAGAGCCAACTGCGCCAGTGAGGGGCGAACAGGCTGAAGTCGCTGCCGCCGTGACGATCGACAAAGGCGAGCCACGCCTCTCCCTGCAGCTTGCGCGCTTCGGGCCAGCGTTGCAGCGCTTCATGACGCAGGGCTTCCTGTATGCGTGCAACCAGCAGCGCCGGATCCCCCTCCAGCTGGCGGCACCAGCGGCGGTAACGTATCACCCTGAGGGCAATCAGGACGATCAGTAGCAGCAATAAGCCGGTGATCAATAGCCACAATAGCGCCTGTACCCGAGGATCAAGACTCTGTTCAATCAGATCAGGCCCCGGGTGGATGTCGCGCATCAGGGCGGTCAGCGGCGGGGTAATGGCCTCGGAGGCGGGGCTGGCGCTGTCGAGTTCGGCGGGCATGATCATCCCTGATGACATAACCCCTCCTGCCACTGTTGTTGCAGCGTCTGGCTGTTATCGAGCAGGTATAGGCGCTGTACCAGCGGCAGCAACTGCTGCTTGCTGTGGGCCAGCTGCTGCTCGGCGGCTTGGCGGTAGCGGCGGGAGAAACCGGCATGGCCTCCATCCAGCCAGCCCTGATAGTGTTGCCCGGGCCGATCGATGGCCACCGGCAGTTGGCCGCCTCGGGGAAGGGCTGCCTCGAGGGGATCGCGGATCTGCCAATAGTGAATATCGTGGCGCCGCGAGAGCAGCTGCAGCTGCTGACAGAGCGCCGACTCGCAGGGCCTGTGATCGGTGATGATCGTCAACTTGGCTCCGTGAGGCAGCTTCAGGCCGGACAAGGTAGCGCCCAGCGAATGGGATAGTGCTCGACGTGCCAGTCCTTGCTGATAGTGATGGCAGAGGGATTCGAGCAGGGGCAGCACGCTGCCGCGCTGGCTCTGGTGTTGGGGAATAAGCCCGTGGCAGATCAGGGTATTGTGCTGCTTCATTCCTTGCCAGATCAGGGCTGCCGCCAGCTCGCACCCCAGGCGCGCCTTGAGCTGCAGCGTAGAGCCAAAATACATGGCGGGAGAGAGATCGAGCAGCAGCCAGTGCGCCTGATCGAGCTCCTCGCTATAGAGGCGGGTATAGGGACGACCGAGGCGAGCCGTCACTCGCCAGTCGATGTGGCGTACCTCGTCACCAGCCTGATAGGCGCGCAGCTCCCGAAACGTGAGCCCGGGGGATCGGCCCGGTTTGCCCCGTTCGCTGCTGCTTTTGCCTGCTCTCGGTCTGGCTCTGGCATTGGCCCAGAGCCGGATATTGAGCAGCCGTGGCAGTGACAGGGCAATATCGGGATGCAGACCGGGATCTAGGGGCATGGCACCTGATCCAGCAGTTGGGCGATCAGGATATCGTTATCCAGATTGTCGGCCAGTGCCTGATAGCTGGGAATAAGGCGGTGGCGCAGCACCGGATAGGCCTGCAGCTGGATATCTTCCGGCAGCACATAATCACGTCCCGCGAGCCAGGCACGGGCGCGGGCAGAGCGAGCCAGCCCCAACGTGGCGCGGGGGCTGGCCCCCACGGCAATCAGCGGTTCAAGCGCCGGGCACAGACCGCTGCCCGGGCGGGTGGCACAGACCAGCTCCACCAGATAGTGCTCCAGTCGGCTTTGCATGGTGACCGTCAGCACGTCGCTGCGGGCACGTTGCAAGGTGGTCTGGCTCAGGGTCACCGGCGCCTCGCCAAGCTGCTCGCAGCTGGCGTTGAGCTGCAAGATGGCCAGCTCCATGGTGGGGCTCGGGTAGTCCACCATCAACTTGAGCAGAAAGCGGTCGAGCTGAGCCTCCGGCAGGGGATAGGTGCCCTCCTGCTCGATGGGGTTCTGGGTCGCGGCCACCATAAAGAGCGGCGGCAGCCGCCAGCTCTTTTTGCCCACGGTGATCTGGTGCTCGGCCATGGCTTCCAGCAGCGCCGATTGCACCTTGGCCGGTGCCCGGTTGATCTCGTCTGCCAGCACCAGATGGTTGAACAGGGGGCCTGGCTGGAATACAAAACTGGCATCCTGCGGGTGGAACACCTCGCTGCCAGTCAGATCGGCGGGGAGCAGATCAGGGGTGAACTGGATGCGAGCGAAACGCCCCTCGACAGCGCCAGCAAGCGCCTTGACGGCGCGGGTTTTGGCAAGCCCGGGCGCCCCTTCGATTAACACATGTCCTTCACATAACAGGGCGATCAGGAGCCCTTCGATAAGCTCCTCCTGCCCCAGAATCTGACTGCCAAGATAGTCCCTAAGTGCGCTGAACTCGGCCGCTGCCATGCGATAAACCCGTTGTTTTTATGGAAGTTGATCTTTTTATACTCCAGTTGCTCCCCAAGGGCGAGCAAAGGGGCCTTGCCGTGCTTAATTTAGTTTCAATCAGCTGTATGAAACTTGTGATTGGATTGTTAAGATGTGGCGCAATGAGGTCAGACCTCTGCCTTTTAAACCAAGGAGCCAGGATGAAACAGCCATTGAAACTGACGACTCGCCAGGGCGAACGGATTGCCGTCGTGGCGGGGCTGCGAACCCCCTTTGCCAAGCAGGCCACCGCCTTTCATGGCGTGCCTGCAGTCGATCTCGGCAAACTGGTGGTGAGCGAGTTGCTTGCCCGTACCGATCTCGATCCCATGCTGATCGACCAGCTGGTGTTTGGTCAGGTGGTGCAGATGCCGGAAGCCCCCAACATTGCCCGCGAGATCGTGCTCGGGACCGGCATGAGCGTCACCACCGATGCCTATAGTGTCTCTCGCGCCTGCGCCACCAGTTTTCAGGCGGTGGCCAACGTCACCGAATCGATCATGGCCGGAACCGTGGGTATCGCCATCGCCGGCGGTGCCGACTCCTCTTCCGTGCTGCCCATCGGGGTGAGCAAGACGCTGGCGCGCGCCCTGGTGGATCTCAACAAGGCGCGCAATCTGCAGCAGCGCTTCAATATTCTGCGTCAATTGCGGGTCAAGGATCTGCTGCCGGTGCCGCCTGCGGTGGCGGAATACTCCACTGGTCTCTCCATGGGGCAGACCGCCGAGCAGATGGCCAAGAGCCACCAGATCAGCCGTGAGGCGCAAGATGCGCTGGCTCACCGCTCCCACACCCTGGCCGCGCAGGCTTGGGCCGATGGCAAGCTCAATGGCGAGGTGTTTACCGCCCATGTGCCGCCCTACAAGTCACCGCTGGAGCGGGACAACAACATCCGTGAAAGCTCGGATCTCGCGAGCTACGCCAAGCTCAAGCCGGTGTTTGACCGAGTCCATGGCACAGTGACGGCGGCCAACGCCACGCCGCTTACTGATGGCGCCGCCGCCGTGCTGCTGATGCGCGAAGGTCGGGCGAAAGAGCTGGGTCTCGAACCGTTGGGTTACATTCGCAGTTTCGCTTTTTCGGCCATTGATGTCTGGCAAGACATGCTGATGGCGCCCTCCTATGCCACACCGCTGGCGCTGGACAGAGCCGGTATCACGCTCAGCGATCTGACCCTGATCGACATGCACGAAGCCTTTGCCGCCCAGACTCTGGCCAACCTCAAGATGTTTGCCAGCCACGAGTTTGCCCGTGACAAGCTGGGCCGCGATCAGGCCATCGGCGAGGTAGACATGGACAAGTTCAACGTCCTCGGCGGTTCGCTGGCTTACGGCCACCCCTTTGCCGCGACCGGTGCGCGGATGATCACCCAGACCCTGCACGAGTTGCGTCGTCGCGGTGGGGGATTGGGGCTCAACACTGCCTGCGCAGCGGGTGGATTGGGCGTGGCTATGGTGTTGGAGGTTGAATGATGAGCGCTAAGACTTTTTCCCTGGATGTTCGCAAAGATGGCATCGGAATCCTCACCATGGATGTGCCGGGCGAGAGCATGAATACCCTCAAGGCCGCCTTTGTGGAGGAGATCCGCACCGTACTGGCCGAGGTCAAACGCAACAAGGATCTGATCGGTCTGGTGATCACCTCCGGCAAGAAGGACTCCTTCATCGCCGGTGCCGATATCACCATGCTGGCCGCCTGCACCAGTGCCAAGGATGCCGAGACCCTGTCGCGGGAAGGGCAGGAGATCTTTGCCGAGATCGAGGGGCTGACCATTCCGGTGATCGCCGCCATTCACGGTCCCTGCCTCGGTGGCGGGCTGGAGTTGGCGCTGGCCTGTCATGGCCGGGTGGTGACCGAGCACGGCAAAACCGTGCTGGGATTGCCGGAAGTGCAGCTCGGTCTGCTGCCGGGCTCTGGCGGTACCCAGCGTCTGCCGCGCCTCATCGGGGTAGCCAAGGCGCTGGATCTGATGCTGACCGGCAAGCAGGTGCGGGCCAAACAAGCCAAGAAATTGGGGCTGGTGGACGATGTGGTGCCGCCTTCCATCTTGCTGGATGCTGCCATCAAGCTGGCCAAGAAGGGTAAACCGCGTCATCAGTTGAAGCGGGATCTGCAGGGCAAGGTGCTGGAGACCAACAAGCTGGGTCGCAAGGTGCTGTTCGATCAGGCCAGCAAGGGGGTGAAAGCCAAGACCCGCGGCAACTACCCGGCGCCGGAGCGGATCCTCGAGGTGGTACGCATCGGTGTGGAGGAGGGGATAAAGGCCGGTCTGGCTGCCGAATCCCGCCACTTTGGCGAGCTGGTGATGACGGCTGAGTCTGCTGCACTGCGCTCCATCTTCTTTGCCACCACCGAGATGAAGAAAGAGGTTACCTATCAAGGGGCCGAGCCGCGCAAGGTGGCCCATGCCGCCGTGCTGGGCGGTGGGCTGATGGGGGGCGGGATCGCGTTCGTCACCGCCACCAAGGCGGGCGTACCGGTGCGGATCAAGGATGTAGCCAGCAGTGGCATCGGTAATGCCATGCGCTACAGCTACGACATTCTGGCCAAGAAGCTCAAGCGCCGTCACATCCTGCGCAGCGAGCTGGAAAAGCAGATGAGCCTGCTGACCGGTACCCTCGACTACTCCGGTTTCCACCGGGTCGACATGGTAGTGGAGGCTGTGTTTGAAGATCTCAATCTCAAACACCAGATGGTGAAAGACGTGGAGCGTGAGTGCGGTGAGCACACCGTGTTTGCCTCCAACACCTCCTCCCTGCCCATCAACCAGATTGCGGCAGAGGCGGCGCACCCGGAGCGGATCGTGGGGCTGCACTACTTCAGCCCGGTCGACAAGATGCCGCTGGCGGAGATCATCCCCCACGCTGGCACCAGTGCCGAGACGGTCGCCACCACCCTGGCCTTTGCCCGTGCTCAGGGCAAAACGCCCATCGTGGTGAAGGACGAAGCCGGTTTCTACGTCAACCGCATCCTCGCGCCCTACATGAATGAAGCGGCGCGACTGGTGCTGGAAGGGGAGCCGGTGGAGGTGCTGGACAGCGCACTGCTGGACTTTGGCTTCCCGGTTGGCCCCATCACCTTGCTCGATGAGGTGGGGATCGACGTGGGTGCCAAGATCTCTCCCATTCTCGAAAAAGAGCTGGGTGGCGAGCAGTTCCAGGCACCCAAGGCGTTCGACAAGCTGCTGCAAAACGATCGCAAGGGACGCAAGAACGGCAAGGGCTTCTACCTCTATGGCAAGGCAGCACCGCGCAACAAGCTGACCGGTAAAGAGGGCAAGAAGACGGTGGACGAGAGCGTCTATGGCGTGCTCGGCATCAAGCCTTCTGCCAAGCTGGCCCGTCAGGAGATCGCCGAGCGTTGTGTGCTGCTGATGCTCAACGAAGCGGCCATGGCGCTGGATAGCGGTGTGGTGGCGTCGGCTCGTGATGGCGATATCGGGGCCATCTTCGGCATCGGCTTCCCGCCCTTCCTCGGCGGCCCGTTCCGTTATATGGACACGTTGGGGATCGATCATCTGGTTGGCCGTCTGGAGTATTACCAGAAGCGCCACGGCGACCGGTTTGCCCCCTGTGCCCGTCTCAAGGCGATGGCCGCAGAGCAGCAGACCTTCTACTGATAACCGCTGCAGATTGACCGCGCAAGGCAAAGAGGCCCGCACACCATGCGGGCCTCTTTCTATGTGGTGGTTTGTTCGGGTTGTATGGCTTGGGAAGCGCTCATGCTGGCAGGGTTAAATGCCGATAAAAAAACGGCCCACCGAAGTGGGCCGCCGAAATATCGGGTCACGGGTCAGATCCCCGGTTTGCGCTCCGGGCAGCGGCCGATGATATCGGGTGGCAGATCGCCGTTATCCTGCTCCAGCACCACGTCGAATCCCCACAGTTGATGCAGGTGCTTGAGCACCTCGTGGCGAGAGTCGCCAAGGGGGATGCGGTTGTGGGGCACATAGCGCAGGGTGAGGGATCGATCCCCTTTTACCGCTACGTTGTAGACCTGAATGTTGGGCTCCAGATTGCTCAGGTTGTACTGGGCCGACAGGGTATTGCGCACCTGACGATAGCCTTCGTCATTGTGGATGGCGGAGACCTTCAGATAGTTCTTCAGATCGTCGTCATCGATGGCGAATAGCTTCATATCCCGCATCACCTTCGGGCTTAAGAACTGGCTGATAAAGCTCTCATCCTTGAAGTTCTGCATGGCAAAATGCAACGTTTCCACCCAGTTGCTGCCAGCGTAATCGGGGAACCACTGTCTGTCCTCCTCGGTCGGGTTCTCGCAGATGCGGCGCAGGTCGGTAAACATGGCAAACCCCAGCGCATAGGGATTGATCCCTGAGTAGTAGCGGCTGTTGTAAGCCGGTTGATAGACCACGTTGGTGTGGCTGTGCAGCACCTCCATCATGAAGCGATCGCTCAGCTTGCCCTCGTCATAGAGGTGATTGAGGATGGTGTAGTGCCAGAAAGTGGCCCATCCCTCGTTCATCACCTGGGTCTGCTTTTGCGGATAGAAATACTGGCTGATCTTGCGCACGATGCGCACCACTTCTCGCTGCCAAGGCTCCAGCAAGGGAGCATTCTTCTCGATGAAGTAGAGAATGTTCTCCTGGGGCTCTGCGGGGTAGCGCCTGTCCTCCACACCAGCGGCTTTATGCTGCTTGGGCAGGGTACGCCACAGCTCGTTGACCTGAGTCTGCAGATAATCTTCCCGCGCCTTCTGGCGCCGTTTCTCCTCTGCCATCGAGATCTTCTGGGGACGCTTGTAGCGATCCACCCCGAAGTTCATCAGGGCATGGCAGGAGTCGAGCAGCTGCTCCACCGCCTCGATGCCATGCTTCTCTTCACACTGGGTGATGTAGTTCTTGGCGAACAGCAGGTAGTCGATGATGGAGGAGGCATCGGTCCAGGCCTTGAACAGGTAGTTGTTTTTGAAGAAGGAGTTGTGGCCGTAGCAGGCGTGTGCCATCACCAGCGCCTGCATCGGCATGGTGTTCTCCTCCATCAGGTAGGCGATGCAGGGATCGGAGTTGATGACGATCTCGTAGGCCAGCCCCATCTGGCCGCGCTTGTAGTTGCGCTCGGTATGGATAAAGCGCTTGCCGAACGACCAGTGCTGATAGCCGATGGGCATGCCGACGCTGGAGTAGGCATCCATCATCTGCTCGGCGGTGATCACCTCGATCTGGTTGGGGTAGGTGTCCAGCTTGTAGAAACGGGCGACCCGGGCGATCTCCTGGTGATAGGTCTCCAGCAGATCGAAGTTCCAGTCTGGTCCGTCATCCAGTGGCGCTACACGTTTTTCTGTTTCGATCATGTGACCTCCTCACGCCGCTTGTTTCTTGAACAGCTCGCGGAACACCGGATAGATATCCTCGACCTTGCGAATGTGCTCCATCGCAAAGTGGGGGAACTGGCTGGCTACCGACTCATATTCGTGCCACAGGGTCTGGTGGGCACGGGTGGTGATCTCGATGTAGGAGTAGTACCGCACCCTTGGCATGATGTCCCGCGCCAGAATTTCACGGCACTGCGGTGAGTCATCAGCCCAGTTGTCACCATCCGATGCCTGCGCCGCATAGATGTTCCACTGGTTGGCGGGATAACGCTCATTGATGATGTCATTCATCATCTTGAGGGCGCTGGAGACGATGGTGCCGCCAGTCTCCTGGGAGTAGAAGAACTCGTGTTCATCCACCTCCTTGGCCTGGGTATGGTGGCGGATATAGACCACTTCTACGTTCTTGTAAGTCCGGCTCAGGAACAGATAGAGCAGGATATAGAAACGTTTGGCCATCTCCTTGGTGGCCTGATCCATGGAGCCCGAGACGTCCATCAGACAGAACATCACCGCCTGACTGGAAGGGACGGGCCGTTTGACGAAGTTGTTGAATTTGAGGTCGAAGGTGTCAATAAACGGCACCGCATCGATCCGTCGTTTCAGCTCCCTGATCTCCTTCTCGAGCAGGGCTATTTCGGCAAAGTGCTCGTTGGGATCGGCGGCCAGCAGTGCCAGTCGCTCTTCCAGTTCATGCAACTGGCGCTTTTTGCCAGCTTGCAACGCCATGCGCCGTGCCAGCGAGTTTTGTAGCGAGCGCACCACGTTGATGTTGGCGGGCACCCCGTTTGAGGTGTAGCCCGCCCGATAGGTTTTGACCTCCATCAGCTGATTGAGCTGGGTTTTCTGCAGCCTAGGCAGCTCCAGATCTTCAAACAGCAGATCGAGATACTCATCCTTGGAGATCTGGAACACGAAATCATCGGCCCCTTCACCCTGATTGGATGCTTGTCCCTCGCCGGAACCCTGTCCACCGCCCCCTCCTTTGGGGCGGTCAATCTTGTCGCCGGAGACGAACTGGTCATTGCCGGGATGCACCATCTCCCGTTTACCACCGTGCCCCTGATGAAAATGGGGCTCGCCGATATCCTTGGTCGGGATGCTGATGCTCTCGCCCTTGTCTACGTCCTGAATGCTGCGCTTGGAGACAGCATCCGAGACCGCTTGTTTTATCTGCTTCTTGTAGCGGCGGATGAAGCGCTGCCGATTGACAGCGCTTTTGTTTTTGCCGTTGAGCCTGCGGTCGATAAAATGCGCCATAACTCCCCCTTGAACAGTCAGGGTCAGGATGACTTGCGTACCCTGAGATACCATTCGGAGAGCAGTCGCACCTGTTTGCGGGTGTAGCCTTTCTCCATCATCCGTTCGACAAAGTTATCGTGCTTCTTCTGCTCCTCGGCCGAGGTTTTGCTGTTGAAGGAGATAACCGGCAGCAGCTCTTCCGTGTTGGAGAACATCTTCTTCTCGATCACGGTGCGCAGCTTCTCGTAACTGGTCCAGTTGGGGTTACGGCCTGCATTGTTGGCCCGGGCACGCAGCACGAAGTTGACGATTTCGTTACGGAAATCTTTCGGGTTGCTGATCCCGGCGGGTTTTTCAATTTTCTCCAGCTCGCTGTTGAGGGATGCTCTGTCAAACAGCTGGCCGGTTTCGGGATCACGGTACTCTTGATCCTGGATCCAGAAGTCGGCGTAGGTGACGTAGCGATCGAAGATGTTCTGACCGTACTCGGAGTAGGACTCGAGATAGGCAGTCTGGATCTCCTTGCCGATGAACTCCACATAGCGCGGGGTCAGATAGCCCTTGATGAACTCAAGGTAGCGATCGTGCAGCTCTTGCGGGAACTGCTCGCGCTCGATCTGCTGCTCCAGCACATAGAAGAGATGCACCGGGTTGGCGGCCACTTCCGCATGGTCGAAGTTGAAGACGCGGGAGAGGATCTTGAACGCGAAGCGGGTTGAGAGACCATTCATCCCCTCGTCCACACCGGCGTAGTCGCGATACTCCTGATAGCTCTTCGCCTTGGGATCGGTGTCCTTCAGGCTCTCGCCATCATAGACCCGCATCTTGGAGTAGATGCTGGAGTTTTCCGGCTCTTTCAGCCGTGACAACACAGAAAACTGGCCCAGCAGCTCGAGGGTGCCCGGGGCGCATTTGGCCTCGGTCAATTCGCTGTTGATCAGCAGCTTCTCGTAGATCTTCACCTCTTCCGAGACGCGTAGGCAGTAAGGCACCTTGACGATGTAGACCCGGTCGAGGAAGGCTTCGTTGTTCTTGTTGTTGCGGAACTGCTGCCATTCGGATTCGTTGGAGTGAGCCAGCAGAATGCCGTCAAAGGGGAGGGCTGAGAGCCCTTCGGTACCGTTGTAGTTACCCTCCTGGGTTGCTGTCAGCAGCGGGTGCAGTACCTTGATAGGCGCTTTGAACATCTCCACAAACTCCATCACACCCTGGTTCGCCTTGCACAGCGCACCCGAGTAGGAGTAGGCATCGGCATCATCCTGGGCGAAGTGCTCCAGCATGCGGATATCGACCTTGCCGACCAGTGAGGAGATATCCTGGTTGTTGTCATCACCCGGTTCCGTTTTGGCGATGGCAATTTGATCGAGGATGGAGGGGTTGACCTTCTCCACCTTGAACTTGGTGATGTCGCCGCCGAACTCGTGCAGGCGTTTGGCCACCCAGGGGGACATGATGGGACGCAGGTAACGGCGTGGGATGCCGTACTCTTTTTCCAGGATCTCCCCATCCTCTTCGATATCGAACAGGCAGAAGGGGTGATCGTTGACCGGTGAGCCCTTGATGCGATAGATGGGCACCTTCTGCATCAGGGATTTGAGTTTCTCTGCCAGCGAGGATTTACCGCCGCCAACGGGGCCCAGCAGATAGAGGATCTGTTTCTTCTCCTCCAGCCCTTGGGCGGAGTGTTTGAGGTAGGAGACGATCTGTTCGATGGCCTCTTCCATCCCGTAGAAATCCTTGAAGGCGGGATAGCGTGCCACGACGCGGTTGGAGAAGAGTCGGCTCAGTCTGGGGTTGGCTGAGGTGTCTACCATCTCCGGCTCACCAATGGCGGTCAGCAGACGTTCGGCTGCGGAGGCGTAGCAGGCTTTGTCCTGCTTACACATATCCAGGAACTCCTGGATGGTATATTCCTCTTCTCTCGCTTTTTCATATCGCTGTTGGTAATGCTCGAATATGCCCATAACTTTGCCCTCGTTATAGTCGCTTACCCTGAAAAAAGTGGATGACTGCTTTTGTGTTGTGCGCTTTTAAAGCCTAGTCAACAGACTCCAGTAATCCATCACGGTTGATAGGTTAAATTCTGAAGAAACCTGCCCGATCCTTGTGCGGGGAGGGTCAGTCAACAACACCGCTATGTTACTGACTGTTAAATTATTTTTGCCACGATGGTGAGGTAAATGTCAAAGACATAAAAAATAAATGTTTATGGGAAACAGGGAACTTATTGCGAAAAGATTAAGGGGTTTGACGAAAGGCAATGGGGCTGCGGGTTGGCGGGGTTATGAATGAGAATACCATTACGTGAACGTCAACGTAAATTGCCTTGTTTGGAGTTTAGACTCTAATTTTTACATTGACGCTACATTTTGAGTGCCATAGATTGGCGATGTGTGAGCAGCAAGACGCTTTAGCAAGAGAGTTGACTGTTGCCTCACCAAGCTCTGTTTAAGCACGTTTCCGTTGGCTTGACCCTCGCAACCGCGAGGGTCTTCTTTTTCTGTGTCAGTAAACGCTTGTTTCTGCTGGTGGCTATTGACGCCGTCAGCACTCATCTAGCAAGGGTAGGCTTGTTGCACTGCCGCCAAGACGCGGGCAAACGGGTGCGCGGCCAACTGGCCTGCACCCGCCAGCGATTTGGCTTTGACCCGGCTGGTCAGCGGTGTGGCGATACCACACAAAAAACGGGCCAGAACACGAGCATCCACGGAACCGGTCTTGGCAATCAGCGGATCGCACCAGGCGCGGATCCCCGCCTCGTTTGGCATGGCCAGTTGGGGCAGGGGAGGGAGATGTGCCACCTTGCCACGACAAACCGAACAATGGCCACAATGAACCGGTGCCACCTCATCGGCAAAATAGCGGGCGAGGCGGTGACTCAGGCACTCACTTGAGGTGAAAAAGTCGAGCATGGCTTGCAGTCTTGCCAGCTCGCTCTGCTCTTTTTGCTGGAACAGGGCGTGCAGGGCATTTGCTTCCTGCTCGTTGTCCCACCCCTGACGGGTGATCCGGTAGACCTCGGTCATCTGTTTGCTTTCAAGCTCGATCCAGCCTTGATGTTGCAGGTAGTCGAGCGCCGCAACGGCCCGCTGCCGCTCCCCCTGATAGCTCTGCCAGAGGGCATCAAAGTCCATGGTGCACCAGCTGCGAGCTTGCGGGGCGCAGGCGAACAGCTGCTCCAGAAACTGGCGGCGATCCTGATTGAAGCGACTCACTATCTCGCCTTTATCCAGCACAAACTTGAAGCGGTAGTCGGCGTAGTAGCTGTAGGCCGGGGTGATGATGCCCGCCATCTCCAGATAGACCAGCAGGGTTTTGAGGGGCAGTTGGCGAATGTTGGTGTCGTTAGATAGGCGCAGTAGGGTGAATTCCCACTCGGCCCCGCTCTGCTTGATGATGGCAAGGAGCTGGAGGATGGCACTCAAATCCGGCGTATCGCCGTAGACGAAGTTCTCCAGCACCGGCAGCTGGCTCTGGTTGGCCAGCACGATACAGCGCGATGGCTGGCCATCTCGTCCGGCGCGGCCAATCTCCTGGCTGTAGTTTTCGATGGATTTGGGCAGATCGTAGTGAATGACCCGCCGGATATCCGCTTTGTCGATCCCCATGCCAAAGGCGATGGTGGCGACGATGCAATCCACCTTGCCCGCCATGAAGTCGTGCTGGATCTGACTGCGCAGCGCCGAGTCGAGTCCGGCATGATAGGCGCGGGCGTTGATCCCTTCTCTAATGAGTTGCTCGGCGCAGGCTTCGGCGGTGTGTTGCAAGGTGACGTAGACGATAGTGGGGGCCGCCGGATCGTTTGCCAGCTCCTGCGCGAGCCAGCTATCCCGCGCATCGGGCGCCAGGGGAATGACCGCCAGATCAAGATTGGAGCGGTAGAAACCGGTGACCACGACCCCCTCCGGCGCGATGCCGAATTTGGTCTGCATATCCTGAATCACCGCCGGCGTGGCGGTAGCGGTCAGCAGCAATACCTGCGGGATCTTCAGGTCATGGCGATAGCTCGGCAGCTTGAGGTAGTCGGGGCGAAAGTTGTGGCCCCACTCCGAGATACAGTGCGCCTCATCGACGACCAGCAGCGAGAGCGGTACTTGCTGGATAAAGCGGCGAAAACGCTCGTTCTTGAGTCGTTCCACCGAGATCATCAGGATCTTGAGCTGGCCATCCAGCGCCTGCTGCATCACTCGTCGGCTCTCCTCCGGGCTCTGGCTCGAGTCGAGGGTGGCGGCGCTTATTCCCTTGCTTTTAAGGAAGGCGAGCTGATCGTGCATCAACGCCAGTAGCGGAGAGATCACAAGGGTCAGGTGAGGCAGGGCGAGGGCCGGCAGTTGATAACAGAGCGACTTGCCGGAGCCGGTGGGAAAGATGGCGGCGGCACTCTGACCAGCCAGCACCCGGCTGATCACCGCTTCCTGACCTGGCCTGAGTGCGGAGAAACCAAAATATTGGTTGAGCAGGGATGGGATCATGGCAAGGCTCCGCGGCAAATGGGGGATGATAGCACAGCGACGCCGATCACGGATGACACAGGAATGGTCGTGAGGGTAAGGGCAGAGAGTGTCGATAAAACGTACAAAAATGGGTGGTTGCGCTGTGGTTAAGGTTTTGTTGCGGTTTTTTGTGATGGAAACGGGATATTTTTTGGTGAGTCTCTGGAAAAAAAAGATGGCGAATGGGATATTCCGTCATGCAATCCGGTGACTGGCGGATCGGCCCGACAGAAGGCTGGCCACAGACACCACATTCGGGCGACAGGGGTCTCCCGATGAGTGGTTGCAGACAGGACTCATGATTCATGCACTACGGTGCTT
The DNA here is from genome assembly GCF_027707745.1 of Aeromonas sp. QDB23. Lineage (NCBI taxonomy): Bacteria > Pseudomonadati > Pseudomonadota > Gammaproteobacteria > Aeromonadales > Aeromonadaceae > Aeromonas > Aeromonas sp. QDB23. Next base: position 11,994 of record NZ_JAPCJA010000025.1, on the reverse strand, counting down.
AGGGACTTTTTTGATGACACAACAACACCCCCTCCTTCGGCTGGTCAATAGCACCAGCCTGGTCAGCCAGATCCTGGTTGGTCTGGTATTCGGTATCTTGCTGGCACTGTTTGCGCCCGAGTGGGCGAAAACGGCAGGTCTGCTTGGCAGTCTGTTCGTTGGTGCACTGAAAGCGGTAGCTCCGCTGCTGGTATTCGTACTGGTGATGGCGGCCATCATTGGTCACAAGCAGGGTCAGAAGACCAATATTCGCCCGCTGCTGGCGCTCTACCTGTTTGGTACCTTCTCTGCGGCCGTGGTCGCGGTGATTGCCAGCTTCCTGTTCCCCTCCAACCTCCATCTGGTGGCCAATACTGCCGAGATCACCCCGCCCGGCGGGATCACCGAGGTACTGCAGACCCTGCTGTTCAACGTGGTGACCAACCCGGTCAAGGCGTTGATGGATGCCAACTATATCGGGATCCTTGCGTGGGCCATCGGTCTGGGTATCGCCATGCGCCATGCCAACGAGAGCACCAAGGCGCTGATCACTGACCTGTCTCACGGTGTATCCGCCATCGTGAAAGCGGTGATCCGCTGTGCTCCGCTCGGGATCCTGGGTCTGGTTGCCTCCACTCTGGCAGAGACCGGCTTCGATGCCCTGTTTGGCTATGCTCAACTGCTGGTGGTGCTGATCGGCTGCATGCTGTTTATCGCCTTTGTGGTCAACCCATTGATCGTCTTCTGGAAGATAAAGCGCAACCCCTATCCGCTGGTGCTGACCTGCCTCAAAGAGAGCGGCGTGACCGCCTTCTTTACCCGCAGCTCTGCCGCCAACATTCCGGTCAACATGGCGCTGTGTGAAAAACTGCGCCTGCCCAAAGATACCTACGCGGTCTCCATCCCGCTGGGTGCCACCATCAATATGGCGGGTGCAGCTATCACCATCACTGTGCTCGCCATGGCGGCGGTACATACCCTGGGGATGGAAGTGGACATGGCAACGGCCATTCTGCTCTCCGTAGTCGCCACCATCAGTGCCTGTGGCGCTTCCGGTGTGGCGGGCGGCTCCTTGCTGCTGATCCCGCTGGCCTGTAGCCTGTTTGGCATCAGCAATGACATCGCCATGCAGGTGGTAGCAGTCGGCTTTATCATCGGCGTGCTGCAGGATTCTGCCGAGACGGCGCTGAACAGCTCCACCGACGTACTGTTCACCGCCGCTGCTTGCATGGCCGAAGATGAAACCCTGCTGGAACCTTCCGCGCTGCCCAGCAGCGAGGCGTGAGCCGGTAGCTCGATTTTTCGATTCAGCCCCTCTCTGTGAGGGGCTTTTTATATCAGCGGGCCTAAATGTGTTGAGGAGAGGAGTGCGCAAGAAAACATTCATTTTGATGAAATGTTTGGTTACAAATAGCCGACAGACAGTGCGGGTGCTGCCCCGTTAAAATAGCTGCGGAATAATAAGGTTCAGGCTAAAAAACGAGATTAAATAATGAAAAAAACTACGCTTTCGTGGGCAATTATTGGTGCATTAGGTTTGGTTGGTTGCGGTGGTGGTGGCGGAGATAGTGGTGGTGGTGGTACCACGCCACCGGAGCCGCAACCGAGGGCGCTGCCGGTGGCTGGCGTCTATCTCCCCGTCCTGATGGACGCTCAGGGGCAGTTAATCAACCGTCCGGTCAACAACAGTTATCGTGCGGTCGGCCTTGTCTATCCGGCGTCCACAGAGGGCACGGGTTGGGCGATGAACATTGCTGAGAAAAGAAGTGCCACAGTCAGCACTTATACCTTCCCTCAAGGCTTCTCTTCTCTGAATAAAGGTGAGGGTTACCCACTGACGTTGTCGTTGCTGGTGAACAAAAGCCAACCCAGTACCTTCGACTCGGCTGAGCAAAAGTCCAATACCAATGTCGATGGGTTGGTCAAGGTGGCGTCTGTGCCAGATACGGCGGGAAGCAGCCAGTCACTCTGGGTACTCGATTATCGACCCGTCAAAGCCAAAATCGATTCTGCACTCACTATTCAGAATTGGGGCGGCCAAGTGGCATTGCAGCCGATGGTCACTGCGCCTATCAACGCGGACTCCTGGTACAACCTTGGGGAGAGTGCACTGTTTCAAGATTTCAAAACCGAGCGCAGCAACAATGGTTTGGGGATCAAGCTGACCATCCTGTTTAAAGAAGGGTGTTCTGTAAGCGGTGAGACAGAGGCCAACACTCAAGGTTTGAACAAGCTGACGTTGACTGGTTGGAACAATCGGTCATGCAGTTTCAATACCTTGACAGGGCCTGCTGATATCAAAGAGGGAAAAATTTATGAGGGGCTCTGGGAAAAAAGGATGCGCGAATTTGCCGATCGCAACGCCAGTGTCACTGCATATCTGACCATGAAACCGGGTAGCAATGGTCAGAAAGACACCCTGGTGCTCGGTATTCCGGAAATCACCGGTATCACACCGTTCCTGTTGGAAGCGCAACCACTCTAATCAGCCAGAGATAGTGCGTGTTTATCAAGAGATGCCAGTCGCTTACCCGACTGGCATTTTTGTTGGTCGAGGTTCGGTGCGAAGCCCTGAAACATCATGATGTGGTTGCCGGATAAGGGTTGTTTCCTTGGTTGTTGTGTGAGTTCAGGTGCTGTGGCTGCAATAACTGCGTGATGAGTGGCAAGACTATTCAGGACGGGACAACGCAATAAAAAAAGCCAGCCGAGTGTTCGGCTGGCTTTTTGCTATCAGCGGCAGGTAGGGGATTAACCGACCAGCTGATAGAGGATGGCGGAGATGGCGATCATGCCCATGGTTGCAACGAAGACGTTGCTGATATGGCCCTGATATTTCGCCATAGCCGGTACGCGCTTGATGGCGTACATCGGCATGATGAACAGGATGGTAGCGATGATCGGGCCGCCCAAGGATTCAATCATGCCCAGGATGGAAGGGTTGGCAATAGCAGTGCCCCACAGGGTCAGGATGAAGAAGGCGATGATGAACATCTCGACTTTCTTGGCATTCGGCTCTTTGCCAGAGTTGCGCATGTTCTGCACGATCATCCCTTTCAGACCTTCACGGGCACCCAGATAGTGACCGAAGAAGGAGGAGACGATGGCCACGAACGCAACCAGCGGACCGAAGTAGGAGATGATGGGGCTGGCATGCTGGTTGGCCAGATAGGATAGCACGGCGATGTTCTGGGCCTTGGCTTCTGCCAGCTGGGCCGGTGTCAGGCTCATGACGCAGGAGAAGACGAAGAACATCACGAAGCCCAGCAGCACCATGGCGGTACGCTTGAGGATGGCATCGGCTTTCTGGACGGCGTGATCACCGTGATCGCGGCGCTGTGCCAGCGAGAAGCTGGAGATGGCCGGGCTGTGGTTGAAGGAGAAGACCAGTACCGGGATGGTCAGCCACAGTGTGGTGGCGAAATCCTTGGCGGAGGGTACTTGCTCCAGCGCGGCGCCGGTCCAGTCCGGAATGAGGTACAAAGAGATACCGGCCAGAATGACGATCAGCGGGTAAACCAGCAGCTCGGTGACTTTCAGCATCAGCTTCTCACCGGCCAGCATCACCGACATCATGCCCATGATCAGCACAATGGAGAGGATCCAGCGCGGCGGGGCACTCATCTGCAGCTGATTGACCATGAAGCTTTCAACGGTGTTGGTGATACCCACGCCGTAGATCAGCACGATGGGGTAGATGGCGAAGAAGTAGAGCAGGGTGATTAATTTACCGGCCCCCACGCCAAAGTGCTCTTCCACCACTTCGGTGATGTCTGCATTGGGCTTTTTGGAGGAAAGCACGAAGCGGGCCAGACCACGGTGGGCCAGATAGGTCATGGGACCCACCAGCAGCGCCATGACGACCAGCGGCCAGAAACCGCCCATACCCGCGTTGATCGGCAGGAACAGGATACCCGCGCCAACCGCGGTCCCGAACAGGCTGATGACCCAGGTAGAGTCGCGTTTTTCCCAACGAGTGGTTTGAGTAGAGCGGATCCCTTGCTCCGTTGACGCCGCAACTCCCTGCGTGCCAGTGACTGTGTTTGACATCTATCTCACCCCGAATGTGTGGTTCTTATTAAGTCGGCGCAAGGATACGGTTTTTTTAATCAAAAATGTTGATCAAATTCATCTTTACGGCACAGAAAACCGCACTTTCTTATGGAAATGTGATCAAAACAAGAAAAGTTCAATTTTTGTTTATCATCTGGCACGTTAGTTTAGTGTTAACGGACAAATTTTGCGCATGGAAATGTAAGCGAGATGTTATCTCGCGAGGTGTCGGGCTAGCTGGTTGATCATGCTGGCGGTGGCTCCCCAGATAAAGTGCTGTTGCCAGGGGATCCAGTAGATGGTGTGCTGTTTTCCGCCTCTGGCAAGGGTCAGGGGGATGTGGTTGCGCCGATCCAGCAGATGGGTCAGCGGCACTTCGAAGGCATGATCCACCTCGTCCGGACTCAGAATAAGGGGATAGTCGCCATCGAGCAGCCCCAGCACCGGCAGCACCTCGAATCGTGACACCGTATTGAGCGGGTTGAGGGTGCCGATCACCTCGATCAGCTGCGCCGGAATGCCGAGCTCCTCTTCGGTCTCCCGCAGCGCCGTGGCGATCAGGCTCTCGTCGCCGGGCTCCTGTCGCCCACCGGGGAAGCTTATCTGCCCCCCATGATGACGCAGCCGGGGGCTGCGTCGGGTCAATAACACGCTGAGCCCCTCGTCGCGCATCACCACCGGGATCAACACCGCCGCCGGGCTGAGCCCGCCAATGGCTAGGCGGTGGGCCGGGGCGGGTTGCTGCAACTGGAAGCGGGTCAGCAGTTCGTGGCGATCCATGGGAGGCAGCTCCATCTTTGATGCGGTTGCTGGTCGGGGTTACAGCGCCGAGAGGGGCGGCAGGATGCGGGCGACCTTGTCATAAGTCTCCTGATATTCGCTGTCGGCATCGGAGTCGGCAATGATACCGCCACCCGCCCAACAGTGCAGACGACCCGCTTCGGCGATCAGGGTACGAATGCAGATGCTGGTATCCATCCGGCCATGCTGGCTGAGATAGCCGATGCTGCCGCAATAGGCATTGCGGCGCTGGGGCTCCAGCTCCTCGATGATCTCCATGGCGCGGATCTTGGGGGCGCCGGTGATGGAACCGCCCGGGAAACAGGCGCGCAGCAGATCGACCCCTTGCCAGCGTGCATCGAGCTCACCGTGGATGGTAGAGACCAGATGATGCACCGCTGGAAACGACTCCACGCTAAAGAGATGAGGCACGCTGACCGAGCCAGGCCGGCTGACCCGCCCGATGTCGTTGCGCAGCAGATCCACGATCATCAGATTCTCTGATCTGTCCTTGTCGGCCTGTGCCAGCTCCAGCGCGACTTGCCGATCGGTAGCCGGATCAGGGTGGCGAGGGCGAGTGCCCTTGATGGGCTTGGTTTCGATATGGCGGCCATCGAGCAGCAGGAACCGCTCGGGGGAGAGGCTCAGCAGCGCGCTGTCCGGCAAGCGGATAAAGGCCGAGAAGGGGGCCTTGTTGGCGCTGGCTAGCAGGCAGTAGGCCTGCCACTCATCCCCCTGATAGGGGGCGCTGAAACGCTGGGTCAGGTTGATCTGGTAGCAATCCCCCGCGGCGAGGTATTCCTGAATGCGGGCAAACTTCTCGCCATATTCCGCGCGGCTCATATTGCTCTGCCACGATCCCTGCAAGGAAAAAGCGGGGAGCGGGGCGGCCTGTTGTTGTTCAAGCCAGGCCAGCCGCTTGGCAAGGCCCGCTTCATCTCCCCAGTGCACCAGCTGCCAGTCGCCGCTCGCCACATTGCGCAGCAGCGCCCAGTCGTAGATACCCACCGCCATGTCGGGCACTGCGATATCGGCGGCAGCCTGCACCGGCAGTCGCTCGAAGCGGCGGCCCAGATCATAGCCAAACAGACCGAGGGCGCCGCCAATAAAGGGAAGGCGAGTGGCGCACAGATCCAGCTCCCCCAGCAGTTGTTGCTGGGTATGGGCCAGCAGGGCGAGGGGATCTTCATGGTGCTCGCTGGTCTCGTCATGCCGGGTGAGTGTGGTGACAAGACCACGGGTCTCTAAGGTCGCCAGCGGATCGGCGCTGATGATATCAACGCCGTTGTCGGCGCCGAGTGGCCCTGCCGATTCCAGCAACATAGCCCATGGCTGATGTTGCAGGCGGGCAAAAAGCTGATGGAGTTCAGCGCGATGGTCTAGATGATGGATATGAAGTGTTGGCGTCATTTTATGTTACACAGGCAACAGTTTAGTTCCCGAACCCTAGTCGGTGCTGGTGGGCAAGCGTATCATAGGTGCCGGTGACTTAAGAAAAAACTGCCGTGTCGTACGTTTTTTGCTGGTTGATAGTTTTTAGCCAGCACGTCAGCATGGCCCATCATATGGAAGCCCTTGCTCTGCCTTTTGGCAGGGATAAGGACCAGTGAGGATGATATGAGCATTATAAAAAAACAGGATTTCATCGATTCTATCGCAGATGCCCTCCAGTACATCTCCTATTACCACCCGTTGGATTTTGTCCAGGCAGCCAAAGCGGCCTATGACCGCGAGGCCAACCCGGCCGCCAAAGATGCGCTGGCCCAGATCCTTATAAACTCCCGCATGTCCGCCGAAGGCCATCGTCCGCTCTGCCAGGACACCGGCATCGTGACCTGTTTCGTCAAGATCGGCATGCAAGTCCAGTGGGACAGCGACATGACGGTGCAGGAGATGGTGGATGAAGGTACTCGCCGTGCCTACACCAATCCTGACAACCCGCTGCGCGCCTCCGTGCTGGCCGATCCGGCCGGCAGTCGCAAGAATACCAAAGACAACGCCCCTGCCGTGGTGCATATCGACATGATCCCCGGCAACAAGGTGGAAGTGAGCATCGCGGCCAAAGGCGGTGGCTCCGAGAACAAATCCAAGATGGTGATGCTCAACCCCTCAGATGATGTGGTCGAGTGGGTGCTGAAAACCGTGCCGACCATGGGCGCAGGCTGGTGCCCGCCCGGTATGCTGGGCATCGGTATCGGCGGTACCGCCGAGAAAGCAGCGGTGCTGGCCAAAGAGGCGCTGATGGAGCACATCGACATTCAGGAGCTGATCGCCCGTGGTCCCGAGACCACCGAAGAGAAGCTGCGGGTCGAGCTCTACGACAAGGTCAACAAGCTGGGGATCGGTGCTCAGGGTTTGGGCGGCCTGACTACCGTGCTGGATGTGAAGGTTAAATCCGCGCCGACTCACGCCGCCTCCAAGCCGGTGGTGATGATCCCCAACTGCGCCGCCACCCGTCACGTTCACTTCGAACTGGATGGCTCAGGCCCCGCCGAGCTGACCCCGCCGAAACTGAGCGACTGGCCGGAGATCACCCGTGAAGCGGGTGGCAACGTGCGCCGCGTCAACGTCGATGGCATCACCAAGGCCGAGCTCGCCAGTTGGAAGAGCGGCGATACCGTGCTGCTGTCGGGTAAGATCCTGACCGGTCGCGATGCCGCCCACAAGCGTATCGCCGACATGCTGAAAAATGGTGAAGGGCTGCCGGAAGGGGTCGATTTCACCAACCGCTTCATCTACTACGTAGGTCCGGTCGATGCGGTACGTGACGAAGTGGTTGGCCCGGCGGGCCCCACCACCTCCACCCGGATGGACAAGTTCACCGATATGATGCTGGGTGACACCGGCCTTATCGGCATGATCGGCAAATCCGAGCGTGGCCCGAAAACCGTCGAAAGCATCAAGCAGCACAAGGCCGTCTATCTGATGGCGGTGGGCGGCGCCGCCTATCTGGTGGCGAAAGCCATCAAGAAGGCGCGCGTGGTGGCCTTTGCCGATCTCGGCATGGAAGCGATCTACGAGTTTGAAGTGGAAGATATGCCGGTGACCGTTGCGGTCGACTCCGAAGGCAACAATATCCACGAAACCGGCCCGGCCTACTGGTCTGCGAAAATTGCAGAGCTGGACGGCAAACTCTCCTCCTGAGTGACCGTTCCCGCTGCCGGTTAACGGCAGTGGCCAGGTAAACAAGGCGCGTCCATCCGGATGCGCCTTTTTGCTTTGGCTGGCCTGCTATGGGCTCAGGTTGACCGTTTGTGGCAAGCAGATATAAAAAAGGATGGCGTGACGCCATCCTTTTTCGTTGTGTTTGTGCTCTGTCTGCAGCGCAATCGAGCTTGGATTAGGCTTTTTTCAGGTAGGCGGCAACCAGTACGATCTGCACGCCGTTGACCTTGCCTTCGATATGGAGCGGGTTGTTGGTCAGACGGATGCCCTTGACCAAGGTACCGCGCTTGGCGGTGAAACCGGCGCCCTTCACGTCCAGATCCTTGATCAGGGTGACGGAGTCGCCCTCTTGCAGCACGGCGCCGTTGGAGTCGACGGTCGGCGTGCTGTCGTCATCTTCGTCAGCCAGTCCGGCTTCGGCCCAGGCCTTGGCTTCGTCTTCCATGTACATCATGTCCAGCAGATCCTGAGCCCACACCTCACCCTTGCCGGAGAGAGCTTTGAGCTGGCGCCATGCCATTACCTGCACCGCAGGCACCTGGCTCCACATGCTGTCGCTCAGGCAACGCCAGTGGTTGACCACCAGGGTATCCGGTTGTTCCAGCTGACCACGGCAGGTATCACAGATAGCAACGCTGTGATCATCGTCGCTGGCGGGGGAGTGAGGCACCACTAAGGCGGTCAGCGCCTGCTCGGCGCTGCACAGTTCACACTTGGCGCCCGCGCGCGCTTGCAGAATGGCGTTGATGGTCATGTTGTTGGTCCCATAGCTAGTGTAAAGCGACCCGCGTTGGCGGGGCGCGTGAAAGAGGGGGCGGAATATAGCATAAAACCCCGTACTTTGTCAGGTCTGCCCTGGGTCACTGGTTGGCCGTGTTGTCGCGTGGCACTGATGACAAGGTATTGAGGGTGCAATTTGAAGCGGGATCGCTAGAATGAGCCTCTTTTTTGACTGCAAGGCAGGGGCATTCGTGCTGGCTCAACGTTTTCAACAACTGGATCGACTGCTCACCCGCTACCGGCGCTGGTGGCAATATCAGCCATATCATCATCTGACCATGGCCTTTGCCGATGAGGCGCCCGAACTGGCGGCGCAGCTCGATGGGCTGACTCTGACCCAGCTGGCGGAGCTCGATGCGGATATGGATGCCCTCAGCACGCTGCTTGCCCCCTGGATTGCCGAGGGGGCCCAGCTGCAGCAACTCAGCCAGCTTGCCCCTTTTACCCCGGAGCCCATCAACTGCAGCAAGGAGATGGCGCTGCATATGCCGGGGCGCAAGCAGGCCCAGATCGAGTCGTTTACCGCCTGCCTGCCTGCCCATCAGGGCCCCTATCTGGAGTGGTGTGCCGGCAAGGGCCACCTCGGGCGGCTGGTGTCGCTCCATCGACAGGCTCCGATCCTCAGTCTGGAGCTGCAAGGGCAGCTCTGTGACGAAGGTCGGCTGCTGGCCGAGCGGGATGGCGCCAATATGACCTTTACCTGCGCCGATGCCTTTGCCCCCGAGTCGGCGGCGCTGATTGCCCCCGAACACCACGCCATGGCACTTCATGCCTGCGGAGAGCTGCACACCCATCTGCTGGAGCGGGTGGCCGAGCGCAGTGCCAGCGGAGTGACTATCTCTCCCTGTTGCTACCACCTGATCCGCTCCAGCCACTATCGCCCGCTGTCGGCAGCGGCCAACGCCAGCGAGCTGGTGTTGAGCAAGGCGGATCTCAAGCTGCCGCTGCAGGAGACGGTCACCGGCGGCGCGCGGATCGCCCGCCTGCGGGAGCAGGAAGTGGTGTGGCGGCTCGGGTTTGACTGTCTGCAGCGGCAGGTGCGCGGGGTTGATGAGTATCTGCCGGTGCCCAATATGCAAAAGAGCCTGCTGACCGGCACGTTCGAGGCATTCTGCGGCTGGGCTGCCGAGCGCAAAGGGATAGCGCTGTCAGCCGGACTCGACTATCCCGCCTTTTTGGCACACGGGGAGCGCCGCTTTGGCGATGTCGCCCGGATGGAGTTGGTGCGCCACCTGTTTCGCCGTCCTCTCGAGATCTGGCTGGCGCTGGATCGCGCGCTCTTTTTGCAAGAGCAGGGCTATCGGGTCGAAGTGGGGGAGTTCTGTGCCAAACCCATGACCCCGCGCAATATCCTGATCCGTGCCGTGCGCGCCTGACGTCCGGCTCTCTCGAGCATTCTTCTTGAACATTGATGATGGCTGACAGGCTGAGCGTGTCAGTCATTTTTTTCATCACGAACAATGAATGGATGGCAGGTCACCTGGCCGTCTCATCCTTCCAAAAAGTCGCGACAGATCACGCTTTAAGGTTTTCGTTTGGGTTCTTTTTATTTGTTTCAGCTGCCCTGAATATCACAAGGTGAAATGGCTCACAAATTCCGCCTATTTCTTAATTCTCATCGTGAATTTAGTGGTTAAAACACCTAATCTTGGAGCGCGTTATTCTCAAACAAGGACGGTAAACATGTTCAAACCCAAGCGTTGCGCCTGGCTGATCGCCGCTGCCTGCGCATTGCCAAGCTATGCCGCAATGAGTGCAGCCATGAATATTCAACCCGATCCGCAAAATGCGGGGGGATATGTCATTGCGGCACCGGATCTGGCCGCCATGGAAAAAGCCAAGACGGCCAATCCCATGTATGCAATATGGGCCAAGGCATTGGCCACTCGGTCTAATAAAATAGTCGATGCCATTGAACCGGGTCTGGCAAGCAATCCTGACAACGTAAAACGGGTTGAACGGGTATTTCCCCAATCTGAATGGGAATATTTAACCCAGATGGCGGCGCCGGAATATACCTATGTCCGCTTCTTGCGGGCTATCGGCAAATTCCCTGCGTTCTGTGGCGAATATACCGACGGGCGTGATGCCGATGCCATCTGTAAAAAATCCATCGTGACGGCCTTTGCCCACTTCTCTCAGGAGACTGGCGGCCATATCGCCAAGGAGAACGTCTCCGACAACCCGCTGGGGTTGGAAGAGTGGCAACAGGCGCTGGTGCATGTGCGGGAGATGGGCTGGTCAGAGGGGCAGACCGGTTACACCACCGGCTGCGGTCAGAACGATTGGCAGAACAAGAAGTGGCCCTGCAGCACTGGTCAGGGGTATTTCGGCCGTGGCGCCAAGCAGCTCTCCTACCACTTCAACTACGGCGCCTTCTCCGAGGCGATGTTTGACGGCGATGCCTCGGTGCTGCTCAACAACCCGGGACTGGTAGCTGACTCCTGGCTCAACCTCGCTTCGGCCATCTGGTTCTTCCTCACCCCGCAGGCCCCGAAACCGGCCATGCTGCACGTGATTGATCGCACCTGGGTACCTTCCAAACGGGAGGCCGATGCCGGTATCGGCTATGGCTTTGGCACCACCATCAACGTCATCAACGGCGGTATCGAGTGCGGTGAACAGAACAAGGACAAGGGGCAGCCGGTCAATCGCATCCGCTACTGGGAAGGGCTGGCCAACCACTACCAGATCCCGATCAAGGCGGATGAGAAGAATACCTGCTGGCAGCAGACTCCTTATGGCAGCCTCAATCTCAACGGCGCCACCGACGTGCTCTACACCAACTGGGATGGCAACTGGAAATACTATCCGGATCGCCCGGGTGGATACTCCTTTGAGTGCGAGCTGGTGGGCTTCCAGACCGCATATTCCGCGTTGGTACCGGGTGATTACGAGAAGTGTGTGACCAACTTCTATGGCTCCCACGCCAACTGGCCGAAAGTGCGGATCGTCGCCAAGCTCGATCCCGCCCCGGTCGATCCGGTTGACCCGCCCGTTGATGGTCAGCCTGCCTGGGAGGCCAGAAAGGTCTATACCGCTGGCAACAAAGTGAGTTACAAGGGGGCCGTCTATCAGGCCAAATGGTGGACGCAGGGGGATGATCCCGCCAAAGGTGGCCCCTGGGCGTTGGTGACAACCAAATAAAGAGATAGTCCATCCTGATTACCCATGATTAGCAGCCACCACGAACTATACTGATCTTACGTACAGTTATCGAGGTGCGAGATCATGGCC
>NZ_JAPCJA010000024.1:0-68201 GCF_027707745.1 Aeromonas sp. QDB23 | reverse complement strand
TACCTGAAGCAACACCGCTTATATACCCGCACACTTGGAATTATTTGAGTCTCTAAAAATGAGGGGATCTCTGAGGTGTAGACCGGGACTCCCGGCGTGACCTGATAGAAGCCCAGCGCACTCATGATGTACCAGGCGGACATTTGCCCCACGTCCTCATTGCCAATCAGCCCGGTGGTGGTCGGGTGGAAGAAGCTGCGCACCGCCTGATCCACATACTCCTGGGTTTTCCACGGCTCTTTGGTCCAGTTATAGAGATACGGAACATGGTGATCCGGTTCGTTCCCCATCACGAACTGCCCGATATAGCCGGTCATATCCCCCTGCGAGGTATCGGCGTTGGAGTTGGCGGTGAAGAGGGCATCCAGATTCTTCCTGAATTTCTCCTCGCCACCCATTACTTCTTTGAGCCCCTCGATATCGTGGGGAACAAACCAGCTCCACTGCCAGGTGTTGCCTTCGGTAAAGTCCTGCCCCCGGTGCTCGGCACGATAGGGCCAGAAGGTGTCATAACGGCTGCTGTCGTTGATGTCGCAACCTGGTGGTGGCGTGACCGGGTTGCCGTTTTTATCGATGGCGCAGGAGGGGTAGTTGTTGACCCAGCTGCCATCGTAATTTTTGGGGCGCATAAAGCCGGTCGAACCATATTTGCCATATTCCGCCGGGTTGTAGTCAAAATAGGCGCGCCAGGTAGTCGCCCGGGCCAGATAGCGGTTCTCGGCGGATTTGTCGCCCGCCAGGCGGGCCAGCTGGGCGATACACCAGTCATAGTAGGCATTCTCGACACCGTACGAGACGGACTCGTTGACCAGCTCATCGTACTTGTCCTGGGCCATGCCCCCCTCTTCCGGCTTGTATTTGACGTTGGCGGGGACATAGCCGTGCTGCTCGGCATACTGGCCGTGACGGGTCATTACGGTGAAGCGCTTGTCGCCGTTCCAGGGATCCTGATAGGGCACCCAGGTGTTGGTCAGCGCGAGGTCAAAGTTGGCGGAGACGTTGGCTGCCTGCAGTGCCAGCTTTATCTCTTCCGGCGTGAATGCATCCGGATATTTGACGATGACGTCGGCGATGATGGAAACCGCCGGATAGCCGACCATCTCGCCGGTATAGTCGGAGTGCAGCTCCCACTTGGGCATGATGCCGCCGGTTTTATATTTGTTGAGCAGGTCGTGCACATAGTCGATGGCGCGCTCTTTTTCGATGATGGTCTTCAGCGGGTGGGCGGCGCGGAAGGTGTCCCACATGGAGTAGACCGAGTAGTTGGTAAAGCCCGGCTTGGCCTGATGCACCTTGCCATCCATCCCGCGATAGTGGCCATCCACATCCTGATAGACGAAGGGGGCGATGTAGGTGCGATAGAGCGAGGTATAAAACATCGTCTTGTCAGCATCGCTGCCACCTTCTAGGGTGAATTTATTGAGCACTTTCGCCCATGCCTGCTTGTTCTCCTGCACCACCTGATCGAAGCGGTAGCCATGTTCATCGGCGCGCAGGTTGGCCATGGCCCCCTCAATGCCGGTGCCCGAGATCGCCATCTTCATGGTGATGGGCTGCTCCCCTTTGGCAAAGTTGAGCCGGGTCACCACATCCCGCACCCGGGGTCTGGTTTCGCCATATCCGATGTAATCGGCCAGACCCACCTCGGTGTCGCTGCTCAATTTGCCATCGACATAGAGGAGCTGATCCACAAACGGCTCGGAAAACTCGGCGTAGAAAAAGACTGTTTGCCACTGTCCCCACTCGTTGCTGGTTCTGGCCCCGGCAATGGCGTTATCACTCACCCGCTTGTAGTAAATGTTGCGGGAGTGGTTGCCGTACTGCTCCAGCAGCTCGTGCTGCAGATCGAGCTGGACTTTGCGATCTTCACCCGCCGGATAGCTGTAACGGTGGAAGGCGACCCGCTGGGTGGCAGTGAGTTCGGCCTTGATGCCGGTCTCTACCAGATCTGCCTTGTAATAGCCCACCTCCGACAGCTCGCTCGGCTTGTTGATGGTGACCGGGTCGGTATTGCTGCCGGTAAAGGGCAAGAAGGCGAAGTCATTGAGATCGCCCTTGCCTGCCCCCGAGATATGGGTGTTGCTGAAGCCGGAAAGCTTGGCCAGCTGGTGGTGATAGTCGGAAGGGGAACCCTTGCCATTCCAGTTGGCCTGGTTCCAGCTATCCGGGCCCGGCTGGATCATCCCCTCCGGCATGACGGGGGCCGGATTGACATTGCCCAGCCCATCGGTGCCGATCAGGGGATCGACATACTGCAGCACCTGCAGGGCATTGTCGGGGCGGCCGTTGTCAGTGGTCTCATCGTTTGTGTTGCAGCCATAGAGGCCAAGCAGGGCGGTCACCATGATGGCCAGCTTGTGGGGTTTGAACATCGTTGTTCCTCAATACCGGATATGAAAACGCGGCAAGCCGGGTGGCCTGCCGCTGGTGGCGTTACGGGGTTGGTTGCTGGTTGGTCATCACAAAACGCAGTTCACCACCGGGACGGATCTCGCTGTGGGCGAAGGTGTTGTACTGGTTGAGTGGCTTGCCATTGATGGTGACCTCTTTGACATAGAGGTTGTCCGGACCATTATTCTGCGCCACCACCTTGAACTGACCGTTGGGCAGGTTGATGGTGACCTTGTCAAAGATGGGACGACCGATGGTGTAGGTCGGATCGCCCGGGGAAATTTGATAAAAGCCCATGGCGCTCATGATGTACCAGGCCGACATCTGCCCGACGTCTTCATTGCCGATCAGGCCATCCGGGGTGGTTTTGTAGAACTCCTTGTAGACCCGGTCGAGGTACTCCTGCGCTTTCCAGGGCTGGGCGGTGCGGTTGTAGAGATAGATGACGTGATGGGAGGGCTCGTTGCCGTGAATGTACTGCCCGATGTACCCCGTCATGTCCTGATGTGCTTCACCCCCGTTGGGGTCGGCGTTGAACAGGTTGTTAAGCTTGTCGTTCAGCCCCTGCTGGCCGCCCATGATCTCGGTCAGCTTGTCGAGATCCTGCATGAATGACCACTGCCACTGCCAGGCGTTGCCCTCGGTGTAGTAGAAGGCATCCGACTTGTAGGGATCGAAATCGGCTGGTGCATATTTCAGGGCGCACGGGTCGCCATTTTTCAGCTCGGTCGGCACAAAGAAGCCCTTGCCATCGGCATTGCCAGCCTGGGGATCCCAATGCTTGAGCGAGTTGTAGGAGCGCGCCTTGAACTCTTGATAGGTGGTCATGTCGCCCGCGGCTTTCGCCATCTCGGCGATGGTCCAGTCATAGAAAGAGAACTCCAGCGAGTAGGAGACCGAGTTCCAGTTGGGATAACGGACGCACTGCTCTTTCTCGTGATAGCTGAGCTGACCGGCCATCAGCGAGCTCAAAATGTCGTCATGGATTTGCGGGTAATCGGCAGGCCGGTAGTGAGCCGATTTGACCGAGGCTTGCAGCGCCTCCTCGGCATCGATCAGCCCCTTGGTCACCGCGTCGGCAAGGATGGCCGCCGAGGGGTAGCCGATCATGGTGCCGGTTTCCGAGCCGTGGCCTTCCCACTTGGGCAGCAGGCCAAACTCCACGTTGGATTTGCGGATCAGGTCCTTGGCATACAGGGTCGCCTGTGGCGGGTCCATGATGGTCCACATGGGGTGAACGGCGCGGAAGGTATCCCAGGTCGAGTAGATGGAGTAGTTGGGGGTATCACCAGGTTGCAGGGTTCGCAGGGTGCCCTGCATATCAAGATACTTGCCATCCACATCGTAGAGCTCGATGGGGGCGATCATCATGTGGTAGAGGGCGGTGTAGAAGTTGGTCTTCTCGGTTTCCGTCCCCCCTTCGGTTTTGAGTGTTGCCAGCTTTTCGGCCCACGCGTATTCGGCGTCTGACTTCACCTTGGCAAAATCAAAGGTGGGGGCTTCCGCCTCCAGATTCTTCTGTGCTCCTTGCCAGCTCACCGCCGAGATGCCGACCCGGATCTCGAGCGGTTGGTCGCCCTGGCCAAAATTGAGGTAGGCGGTCAGGTCATCCCCTTGATAGACACTGTTGGGACGCATCTCCCGGGTTGGCATTTTGTCCTGCTCGCCCAGCATGGCCTTGGCCACTGGCTGGTTGAACTTGGCGTAGAAGAAGATGTTCTGGCCCTGATGGTTCTGGCCCTGGAACCAGCCCGTCGAGGTTTTGCGGCCACGCAGGGTGTACTCATCCACCACTTCGATTTTGTTTTTCAGCGACTGGCCGTTGTTGTTGAGCAGGGTATGGCCCAGATCGAATTTCACATTGCGATCTGCCCCCTTGGCAAAGGTGTACTTGTGCAAACCGACCCGTTTGGTGGTGGTCAGTTCAACCTCGATATCACCCTTGTTCAGCCTGGTTTGGTAATAACCGGCGCTGGCGTGCTCGTTGGTTTTGTCAAATGCGTTGAGCTGGGCGTCAGCCATCTCGGCGTAGGGCAGTACCAGAATGTCGCCCAGATCGGTGGCGCCGGTGCCGGAGAGATGGGTATGGGAGAAGCCGTAGAGCGGAACATCGGTCGCGACGATCTCGCCCGTGAGGTAATTGGAAGAGTCCCAGTAGCCTGAGGCGGAGTGCCAGGGGTTGAGCCCGCTTTCATGGTCGGTGTTGGAGCCAATAAAGGTATCCGGCGAGAGCTGCACCATGCCGGCAGGGCGGGTGGCACCGGGGAAGGTGTGGCCGGAGGCGGCGGTACCTATCATGGGGTCAACGTATTTCAGTAGCGACAGATCGACAACCGGGGTCACCGGTTTCTCGATGGCGGTAGACTCGCTCTCACTGTTGCAACCGGCGATGCCACCGGTCAGCGCGGCAATCACCGCAAGAGAAAGCAGATTGCACTTGAACATGGCCATTCCATTTTTTGAGTGATGATGGGGGAGGGAACCCTCCCCCGAACAGGTGATTAACGGGAGCCGGCAGGCAGGTCGCCTTCGTGCAGGAAGGTGCCGATACCTTGCGAGGGCGGCAGATCTTCCGGCTGGCTGGCCCAGTTCTGGTTGGGGCTATCGCCCATCACGAATTCAAGCTTGCCGCCACTGAGGATTTCCTCATGGGTGAGGTAGCTGCGATTGAACTCGCTGCCATTGAGGCGAGCGGACTGGATGTAGATGTTGTCGCGGCTGACGTTCTGGGCCGTGACGGTGAACTGCTTGCCAGCGCCCACATCGAGCGAGGCGGTTTCAAACATCGGGGTGCCAATCTCGTAGATGCCGGAGGAGGCATTGACCGGGAAGAAGCCCAGCGCCCGGAACACGAACCAGGCAGAGAGGGTGCCAAAGTCATCGTTGCCACAGATGCCGTCAGGGGTGTTCTTGTAGCAGACGTTGGTGGCTGTCGCGATGGCCGCCTGTCCCTTCCAGGGTTGCCCTACGTAGTTGTAGAGGTAGGGCACATGGATATCCGGCTCGTTGCCCTGCACGTGCTGACCCACGTTACCGGTGTTGAATACCGGGAACTGGTTGTCGCCGGCGTTGCGATCCGGGTAGGTGGTCCAGTACTCGTCCAGTCGCTTGGCAAACAGTTCGCCACGTTTGGCCTGAGGATTCCGGGTCTGATCGAAACGGGTCATCAGATCGACCAGACCGTGGATGTCATGCTGCACGCTGAAGGCGTATTGCCAGCCGTTGGATTCGGCGAATGACCAGTTGAACATGTCCGGGCGCCAATCCTTGCCCACCGCCCGGCCGGTTTTCGGATCGACCCAACCGGCATCGATGAAGTTGCCATCGTAGTCGCGGGCCTTGAACCACCCTTTGTACTGCTTGCCGCCAAAGTCAAACTGCGCCTGCCAGTTCTTGGAGCGATCGGCAAACTCCTGATAGCGGGGATCACTTTCGCCAAATACCGCCTTGATCGATTGGGCGATCGCCCAGTCATCCATGGAGTACTCCAGCGAGTAGGAGGAGGTCCAGGCATCCTTGAAGGGGGAGTGTGATTCCCAGTCGTTGGTCGGCGGCGTGTCGTGCAACTGGGCAGGCACATAGCCCTGCTGCTCGTACTCCTTGATCCAGGCGACCCCCTGGCTGGTGACTGCGCGGGCATCGGTGATCATGGCGGTCACCAGTCGCTCCTTGATCTCCTGGCGTTCCGCATCGCTGAAGCCCAGCGCGATCATCCGTCGGTCCAGCGAGCCTTTGGAGAGCACATCGTGGATCACCGGAGTGGAGTGCATCCCCATCATCATGCCGGTCTCGTTCCCCTTGAAGGTCCACTCCGGCAATCTGCCCTTGCGCAGGTTACCTTGATCGTCCATCCACTCCTCTTCGGCGTAGGAGAGCATGGAGAGCACCACATCGGCGAGGCGATCCGGCTCCAGCAGTGATGAGAGGGGTTGTACTGCGCGGTAGGTGTCCCACAGGGAGAAGGTGTCATAACGGGTAAAGTCCGCTTTACCATCCCTGTTGGCATCGGCGGTGCGCACCGACTCCTTGAGGGTGTCGATCTGCTCGCCCCACGGCGTGTTGCCATCCGGGTAGGCATTGCGTCCCTGATGGACCTGGCGGTAACGCCCGTCGAGATCGGAGTGGATGGTCTGGCCCAGATAGGTGTGGTAGAGCGCGGTATAGAAGGTCTGTTTGTACTCCTCATCCCCGGTAACCCGGATCTTGCCCAGCTCCTCTTCCCATTTCTGGGTCGCAGCCTGACGCACATCGTCAAACGACATGTTGGCCACTTCGGTCATGTTGAGGGAGGCGCCAGAGTTGCCATCCCGGCCGATCTCGACGTTGGAGAGGGCCACCTTGGCCTCGACGGCCAGGCCCTTATCTGCGGTATCAAATTCCACATAGGCGCGAGCGTACTGATATTTGCCTCGGGTCTCGTTGCCGATCTCGGTGGTGCCTTCCGGCAGGTCCAGATAGCGGTTTTGGTCTTTGTCGAAGTAGGCGAAGCGGATGTTTTTGATGGGCTGGTCAAACTCCATCACGAAGAACTCTTTCTGGCTGGGGGCCCAGCCGTCGGAGAAGCGGTGGCCCTCGATCCGGTTGTGGGTTTTGTCCCATTTCAGATAGGAGTCGGAGGTGTAGTCCCAGTTGACCTTGAAGCCGAGGTTGACCACGATTTCCGACTTTTTATCCTGCGGGAAGGTGTAGCGATGGACACCCACCCGATCCGAGGCGGTCAGCTCGGCCTTGATGCCGTAATCTTTCAGATCGACCTTGTAGTAGCCCGCGGTTGCCTCTTCATCCTTGTGGCTGTAACGGGAGGCCTCCAGATTCAGGGAGGCCGACCCCTCGTTCAGCATGAAATTGGAGCGGGAGTTGATCGGCATCACCAGAATATCGTTGAGATCCCCGGCCCCGGCCCCCGAGAGGTGAGTGTGGGAAAACCCGGCGAGGCGATTGTCATGATAGTAATAGCCGGAGATATATTCCCAGCCGTTGGCACCGTTGTTGGGCGAAAGCTGCACCATGCCATGCGGGGTGGTGGCGCCGGGATAGGTGTTACCCAGATTTCCTGTGCCAATAAACGGATTGACGTAACGGGAGACGCTGGTCTCTTTATTGTTATCGACAGCGGTATCTGAGTCATTTTGACAGCCGGATATACCAACCAGGCCAGCCAGTACGGCACACGCAAGTAAGGAACGTTTCAGTTTCATATTTGTCGCCACAGGTTAATGAAAGTAGGGTATCGAACGTATAAAAACCGATAATGCAGTCGCCGGATCAGCCAATGAATATCTGCCGGATGAGAGGGCCATCTGCATGTATTATCCCGGCTGCCACTGGATAGTCAGAGTGACAGGGGAAAATATCAGCCAGATAAAATGGATAGTGAAAACGATCTGGCCATACAGGCAGAAAAATAAAAGCGCAGGAAAATAACAGGCAGCCATAGCCTGATTTAAAAATCGCCCCTTACATTGATGAAATAAGTGGCTGAGCTGTGTCACATCTGGAATATATAAATGCTCTTAAATGTTTTTCCTGCTGCCTGTAAATTAACGATTTCTATTATTTCCGTGATTAATATCCGGGGACAGAGGAAAAAAATGGCATTAACTGGATTTTTATGACGTGTGGGGAAGGGTGTGAGCTGGCTCGCATAACCGCAGGGTGGCGTGACCATGGAGGCTAAATGATATTAATCATTATAGGTCAGCGTGTTATTCTTCGGCATTGGGTTAAATGACCGATTTTGTGAGTCGCACCCACCCCCACGTGGTCAGATAAGCTGGAAAAAAGGGCCCTGAAGGGCCCTTTGAACAGACGGTAGTGAGCCGATGGCTCAGCAGGATCAGCGGTTGCTGGCGCGGGCAAAACGCCCTTCAGCCGTCACGCGATAATCGCCGGTGCTGGCGGGCACAAAAGCAGATTGCCCGATGGTCAGTGTCAGATGCTCGCCATCCTGGCCAATCAGGGTGATGGGCCCATCGATGGCGAACAGGATCTCGGCATTGCCGGTGGTGAGGGCATGTTCCCCTGCGCCATACACGCTGAAGGTGAAGTCCGGTACCGGTACGTCGAAGTGCTGTACTGTGCCTTCCATGCGGGGGCTGAGCAGGATCTGGTCGTCCGGTTTGGCGACGCAGCGGGTGCAGGCCAGCAGCTCCGGCACATCCATGTATTTGGGGGTCAGACCGGCACGCAGCACGTTGTCGGAGTTGGCCATGATCTCGAGGCCAGTGCCGTGAATGTAGGCGTGGGGGGTCTGGGCATCGAGGAACATCGCCTGACCCGGCTCAAGCGTCACCACGTTGAGCAGCAGCGGCGAGAAGAGTCCCACATCCCCCGGGTACTGGTTGGCCAGATTGCTGATGGTGGCGAAGGTCTCTTCATCCTGATGGGCGGCGGCATAGGCCAGCAGGCCAGCCAGCGCCTCGTCCTTGCGCTCCCCGCTGAGGATCAGCAGCTGGTGGAAGAAGTGCTGCAGGCCCGCTTCATTTTGCGACTGGCGCAGCGCCGCGGTCAGGTCGGCCAGCGCTGGCAGCGCCATGCGATCGAACAGGGCCAGGATGGCCGGGATGGCGCGAAAGCCGTTCATCGCCTGATAGCGGGTGAGGGCAAAGACCAGTTCCGGCTTGTGGTTCGGATCCTTGTAGTTGCGGTTGCTCGCCTTGATATCGATGCCAGCGGCCTCTTCTCTGGCAAAACCGGCCTCTGCCTGCGCCTTGCTCGGGTGTACCTGAATGGAGAGCGCCTGCTCGGCGCAGAGCACCTTGAACAGGAAGGGGAGTGAGCCGAAGCGCGCCTGGGTGGCTTCGCCCAGCATGGCAACGGGGTTGGCGTCAATCAGGCTGGAAAGCTTCACGCTCTCGCCTGCCAGGGTTACTTCGGAGCAGCCATTGGGGTGAGCGCCCATCCACAGTTCAGCTTGTGGTTTGCCTTCGGGATTTTTGATGCCAAACAGCGTGGTCAGGGAGTCACGACTGCCCCAGACATAATCCTGGATCGGGTTGCACATTAGAAAAAACGGCGGGTAGCTCATGGATGGCTCCTTGTATCAGAACGATTTTTTGGGAATTTCAGTCTGGCGCGGACTATAGCATGGCAGGGGCAGCGCACCGCAATCGGTTGCTCTCTGCATCTTGATCAGGATCATTCATGAGTATCATCTTTACCCAGCTGTTGGATGGCTTTCTAAGTGAGGGGGAAGGCTTTGAGAAGGTGTTGTTTGCCTCTGACAAAGGGGTACCACCCTGCTTCAGTTATCAGGTCAACTTCCCGCGTCTCGAGCTGGTCTTCAGCGGCCACTATCTCAACCAGATCTGGTCCCCGGAAGGGGATGTACAGTCGGTTCAGATGGGTCAGCGGGAGGCGATGTACATTCCCCCCAACGGCTGGAACAAGCCGGATTGGGACAACGACTGTTCCGTGCTAAGCCTGTTGTTCGGCAAACGTCAGATAGGCTTTAGTCTGGTGAGCAAGCACAAGGGGGACACCGGCTTCTTCGATGTGCAGAAGCACAGTATTCAGGCCGGTGCCGGACGGGCGCTCGATCATATCTTGCTTTCTCTTAATACCCTGGCGCAGGAGCCGATAAGGGCGCCGATGGACAATTACCTGCTGCAGGCACTGCTCAGTTACTCACGGCAGTTGCTGGTGGAGTCGGAGAGCGGTCGTCCTCGCGGCTCCGATCTCTTTCATGGCATCTGCATCTACATTCAGGAAAACTTTCACCGCCCCATCAGCCGCGAATGTATCGCCGCCCGCTTCAATCTCTCCCCCAGTCACCTCTCCCGTTTGTTCCGCCAGCAGGGGCATATGAGGCTGGCGGACTACATCAGCTGGGTACGGCTGGAGCGGGCCAAGTTCATGCTGAAAAAGTATCGCTTCCGACTCGAAGAGGTCGCCAATCGCTGCGGGTTTACCGACGTGAACTACTTCTGCCGGGTGTTCAAACAGAAGACCGGCTTGACCCCTTCCCAGTACCGCTCCCTGAGTCAGCCGCAGGCGGCGGCCAGCGAGCTGGAGGGATAACGGGGCGGGGTCGGGGAGGCATGGTGACGGCGCACTGGCGGGTGGCTACCTCTTTGGTCTGACATGCTTTCTTGTCGTTTTATTATGAAAATGAATGGGCTAAGATGGCCGCGCGCAACAAACAAGTTGATAACAAACGGAAGTTAGGAGATGCCGATGGAAAGCAAAGTAGTAATCCCGACCCAGGGTCAGAAAATCACAGTCGATGCCAACGGCAAGCTGCAGGTTCCCAACCATCCGATCATTCCGTTTATCGAAGGGGATGGCATCGGTGTTGATGTAACCCCGGCCATGTTGAATGTGGTGAATGCTGCGGTCGAGAAAGCCTACAAGGGCGAGCGCAAGATCGCCTGGATGGAGATCTATACCGGCGAGAAATCGACTCATGTTTATGGTGAAGGTGCCTGGCTGCCGGCCGAAACCCTGGATTTCATTCGTGAATATTGCGTGGCCATCAAGGGCCCGCTGACCACGCCGGTCGGCGGCGGTATTCGCTCCCTCAACGTGGCCCTGCGTCAGGAGCTGGATCTCTACATCTGCCTGCGCCCGGTTCGTTACTACGAAGGGACCCCGAGCCCGGTCAAACGTCCGGATCTGACTGACATGGTGATCTTCCGCGAAAACGCCGAAGACATCTACGCCGGTATCGAGTGGAAGGCCGACAGTGCCGAAGCGAACAAGGTGATCGCCTTCCTGCAAAACGAGATGGGCGTGAAGAAAATTCGCTTCCCCGAGTCCTGCGGGATCGGCATCAAGCCGATGTCCAAGGCCGGTACCGAGCGTCTGGTGCGTGCCGCCATCGAGTATGCCATCGACAACGATCGCGACTCCGTGACTCTGGTGCACAAGGGCAACATCATGAAGTTCACCGAAGGTGCCTTCAAGGATTGGGGTTATGCTCTGGCCCAGAACGAGTACGGTGCCCAGCTGATTGACGGCGGCCCCTGGTGCTCCTTCAAGAACCCGAAAACCGGCAAGACCATCGTCATCAAGGACGTCATCGCCGATGCCTTCCTGCAGCAGATCCTGCTGCGCCCGGCCGAGTATGATGTCATCGCCTGTATGAACCTCAACGGTGACTACATCTCCGATGCGCTGGCCGCTCAGGTAGGCGGTATCGGTATCGCACCGGGCGCCAACATCGGTGACGGTGTGGCGCTGTTCGAAGCGACCCACGGTACTGCACCGAAATATGCCGGTCAGGACAAGGTCAACCCGGGTTCGCTGATCCTCTCCGCCGAGATGATGCTGCGCCACATGGGCTGGGTCGAAGCGGCCGATCTCATCATCAAGGGGATGGAAGCGGCCATCGCCAACAAGACCGTCACCTATGACTTCGAGCGTCTGATGGAAGGTGCCACCCTGCGCTCCTGTTCCCAGTTCGCCCAGGACATGATCGATCAGATGTAATGAGCGGTTGAGGGTCAGAAATGCAAAACCGGCGCCATGAGCGCCGGTTTTTTATCGGTGAAGAGCGAAGGGGCTTATTGCGCCTGCTCTACGTGTTGCTGGTAGCGTTGCTGCCATTTGCTGGTTTCTGCTTCATCACCCTGTGCCTTCCAGAAGGCGCAGATGGTGTTGGCAAGTTCCGAAGCCATCGCGTGATCTCCGTCACGGCGACTCATCAGATAATCACCCAGCCAGCCTTGATATTGTTTCATTACCCGATCTCCTTATCTCATGTGCCCTTGATGGTGTCCTCTCTGATGGGAACCGGATGGCTCGCCATGAGGGGTGACATCACCAGACATGATGGTGCAGAGTCACGACCCGGGCAGAGTGCCCAATGGGCAATCTGGCGGCGAACGTGACGCGAGATGTCAAAAAACGAGCGCCATTTTAGCACAAACTGAGCAACTTGGGGAAATTGTCGCCACGGATTGCAATGGAGCGGCCCCATCCCCTTGTTCCCAAAACAGAAAACCCGCCGTGATGGCGGGTTTGTTTGCAGATAAATGTGGCGAAACAGCCTAGATCTTGGCGCTGGCCAGGTACTTTGCCATCTCCTCGGCGGGCACCATGCCACCACCGGTGGCCCATACCAGATGGGTGGCCTGTGCCATGGTGGTCTCATCGAAACCACGCGCCGCCTGCCACTCCGGGTTGGCCGCCACGCGCCACGGGCCTGCCATACCCGCCAGGGCGGAAGGTTCGAGTTTGATCTTCTCATCGCGCGCAAGCAGCCCCAGCAGGTCATACATCTCCTGATCGCTCAGGGTGTAGAAGCCATCGAGCAGTCGCTCCATGGCGCGACCGACGAAACCGGAGGCGCGACCTACCGCCAGACCATCGGCGGCGGTGAGGTTGTCGATGCCCAGATCCTGCACCGCAATGGCATCGTGCAGCCCGGTGTGGACTCCCAGCAACATGCAGGGGGAGTGGGTGGGTTCGGCGAAGAAGCAGTGGACGTTGTCCCCGAACGCGAGCTTGAGACCAAAGGCCACCCCGCCCGGGCCGCCGCCGACACCGCAGGGCAGATAGACGCACAGCGGGTGCTCGGCATCCACCTTGATGCCCATTTCGTCGAACTGTTTTTTCACCCGCTCGCCCGCGACCGAGTAGCCGAGGAACAGGGTGCGGGAGTTCTCGTCGTCGATAAAGAAGCAGTTGGGGTCGCGCTCGGCCTCTTTGCGCCCCTGTTCCACCGCCACCCCGTAATCTTCGGCATATTCGACCACGATCACCCCGTGCTCACGCAGCTTGCGCTTCTTCCACTCCCGCGCATCGGCCGACATGTGGACGGTGACGGTAAAGCCGAGCTTGGCACTCATGATGCCGATAGACATGCCGAGGTTGCCGGTGGAGCCCACTGCAATGCTGTACTGGCTGAAGAACTGGCGAAACTCGTCCGTGAACAGTTTGCGGTAGTCATCCTCTTCCCGCAGCAGACCGGCCTTGATCGCCAGTTGCTCGGCATGGGTCAACACCTCGTAGATACCGCCGCGCGCCTTGATGGAGCCGGAGATGGGCAGGTGACTGTCTTTTTTCAGCAGCAGCCTGCCGGTGACCTCAACGCCGTAACGCTCATTGAGGGTGCGTTGCATCGCCGGAATGGCCGCAATCTCTGACTCCAGAATGCCGTTGCTGGCGCGGGTCTCGGGGAAGGCTTCACACATGTAGGGGGCAAAGCGTGCCAGACGGGCGGAGGCATCCGCCACATTGTGGTTATCGAGCCCGACATAGGGCAGACCGACTGCCAGGGTGGTGGCGTTGGGGTTGAACCAGCTGACCTGCTCGAGATCAATCAGGGATTGCACCAGCGGGAATTGGTTGGTGAGCTGTTGTACGTCGATGTTTTTCATGGGGTTCTCGGTCTTGTTACACGATATAGGAGAGCAGGAAAGTACCGGCCAGTGCCATCAGGGAGGCAACAAAGGTGGCGGTGGTGTAGTACTTGAGCGTTTCGTTCAGGGTGGCACCGCAGTATTGCTTGACCAGCCAGAACAGGGAGTCGGTCACCATGGTGCAGCCGATGGCGCCGGAGCCGATGGCGAGCGTCATGATCTCCGGGCTGATGTTCGGGTAGTGCACCATGATGGGGGAGACGATAGCGGTGGCGCCCATCATGGCCACGGTGGCGGAGCCCACGGCAGCGTGCAGCACGATGGCGACCAGCCAGGCCAGCAGTATGGGGTGCATGTCCAGCTGGGAGAGGATGGTGGCCAGAGAGTCGCCCAGCCCGCTTGCCTTGAGTACGCCGTTGAAGGCGCCCCCTGCACCGATGATGAGCAGAATGTTGGCGATGGAGGAGAAGCACTCCTCGGTCTTGTTGAGCAGTCCTTCCATCTTCATCTGCTGGCGGATCCCCAGCACGTAGTAGGCGGTGAAGGCGGCGATAAACATGGCGGTGATGGGGTTGCCGATAAACTCCAGCACAACATAGAGGTGGCTGGCGTGATCCATGTTGAGCTCGGCGACTGTCTTGGCCAGCATCAGCAGGATGGGCAGCAGCACGGTAAAGAGTGAGGCACCCAGGGTCGGGAGAGTTGCCTCATCGCGGGCCTTGATGTCGGCAAAGGCGGCGGGCACTTCCTTGAATGGTACCCGTTTGCCCAGCAGTTTCAGGAACAGCGGGCCACCTACCAGCGAGGCAAAGAGGCCCACCGCCAGACCATAGACGATGACGGAACCGATGTCGGCACCCAGCTGATTGGTGACATAGAGGGCGGCAGGGTGAGGCGGCACTATGCAGTGCACGGCCATCAGGGCGGTGCAGAGCGGAATGGCCAGGGTCAGCAGCGAGGTTCTGGTCTTGCGGGCGATGGAGAAGGCGAGCGGAATCAGCAGTACCACCCCCACTTCGACGAACAGGGTGATGCCGCACACCAGACCGACCAGCACCATGATGACCTGGGGCGAGAGCCAGCGGCATTGCTGCAGGGCGAGACCGATGCGCTCCGCCGCGCCAGATACTTCCATCATTTTGCCGAGTATGGTGCCAAGGCCGATGACGGCGGCGAGAAAGCCCAGAGTGCCACCAATGCCCTCTTCCATGGCACTGACCATCTTGAGAGGGTTCATCCCCATCATGGTGCCGACATAGAAACTTGCCAGCAGCAGGGCGAGGAAAGGGTGTACCTTGCCCTTCACTATGGTTACCACGATAAGAATGATGCTGCTTAGCAATGTAGCGATGACCCACAATTCTGAACTCATACTGCGCCTCGACATCTGTTATGTGTGATTGTTTATGCGCTATTGAATGAAAATGGCGGGTCGCTGACAAATGATGAAATTCGGCTCTTGGGTGAACTGAGATGATGCTAATTCGCCACATTCATCACATTTTCTCGAAACCACATTTCTTGATTCTTCTCAGGTCACCCTGAAGGCGGGGCCTTGGGTGTATCATCGGCAGCCATTGCGAAGAGGGGGATGAATGTATAACGGGGATAATTACATATCGCGCAACAAGCTGCTGAGTGGTTACCAGCTGGCCAAGCTGCATACCTTCGAGGCGGCCGCCCGTCACGGATCCTTTGCCATGGCGGCCGATGAATTGTCGCTGAGCCCCAGTGCCGTGAGTCACCGGATCAGCGCGTTGGAGGACGCGCTGGGTTTTCAGCTATTTACCCGTTTTCACCGCAAGGTGGTACTGACGGCGGAGGGACAGCGGGTATTCTGGGCGCTCAAATCCTCGCTGGAGTTCATCAATCAGGAGATCCTGGAGATCAAGAATCAGGAGCTCTCCGGTACTCTGACCATCTATTCGCGCCCCTCCATCGCCCAGTGCTGGCTGGTGCCCAGGTTGGCGGACTTCTCCCGCCTGCATCCGCAGATCGAGCTCAATATCATCACCGGCAACGAGAACATCAACCTGCACGGTTATGGTATCGATTTGACCCTCTATTTCGATGAGAAGAGCCCGGATCGGCTCGCCATCCACTCGCTGATGGATGAGTACATGCTGCCGGTCTGCAGCCCGGAATATGCCGAGCAGCACGGGCTTGTCGGCAATCCCGCCAACTTGTCCCGGTGCCGTCTGCTTCATGATCGGCAGGCGTGGGGATTTGACTCGGACACCGACGAGTGGAGCTGCTGGGCTCGCCATGCCGGGGTCAGCCTTGAGGCATGTCAGCTGAGCATGGGCTTTGATCGCTCGGATCTCGCCATTATCGCCGCCATGAATCACGCCGGTATCGCTATGGGGCGCAAGAATCTGGTGAGCAAGCGGCTGGTGCGCAACGAGCTGGTGGCCCCTTTTGCCGGGCTGGAGGTCAAGTGCGAGCAGCGTTATTACATGGCGACTCTGCCCAACCGCGAGTGCCCCAAGATCCAGGCCTTTATCGACTGGGCACAGGGGATGGCTGCCGAGATGGAATGAACAGAGGCCGGTGCGCAAGAGCAACATGAAGACGGTAAAGCGCGAGTGAACGAAGGTAGCGGTTTAACGTAGCGGGAATATTGGGGGAGAGAGGTTGGCTGATGGTGGTTGGTCGCGAGTGGCCTTGCTGCCAACACCGGATGGCTGGCAGCAAGGCAGCGGTTGGGATCAGGTGGTCTTTTCCAGATGGTTCTGGTAAATCTGCTGCCACTTGTCCAGTTCGTTTTCATCACCCTGTTGCTGCCAGAACTCGCAGATGGAACTCGCCATCTCGCATGCCATGGCGTGGTCACCGTCACGGCGACTCATCAGGTATTGCCCCAGCCAGCTTTGATACTGTTTCATTGCAGATCTCCTTATCTATTTAACCCTTGATACTGCTGCTGTGGGCCACCCGTCCGGCAGTGTTGCACCACACTCCACCTTCGCCGCGCGCTGCTTGTTATCGCCTCGCTTGTTGTCAATCAGGACAGAGAGCGTATGAGAAAACAGCGAAAGTGTTAAAAATTGGCCACCACCTTATCACAAAATGGTGTGATATGCAGGCTTTGGGGCCAATTGAGTTATAAGCGTGAGCTGAGTATCCCGATATAACGACAGAGATTGACGGAGGGCGCCGGCACGCAACTTGTACCGCGAGCAGGGGTGTAAGCCGTTACTGGGTCACCCGACGCGCCTGCCAGTAGCGGCTGTTCCAGTAGACGTTGTCGAGGCGCGAGCGGATCACCCCCTTGCTGGTGGAGGCGTGAATAAACTCGCCAGCACCGGTGTAGACCCCCACATGGTACTGCTGCCAGCCGGTCTTGAAGAAGACCAGATCCCCGTGTTGCAGCCGGTAGCGATCCACCGGTTTGCCAATGCTGGCCTGGGATTCGGTGGTTCTTGGCAGGTTGAAGCCCAGCACCTGACCGTAGGCGAGCTGGGTGAAGGCGGAGCAGTCGAGCCCGGCGCGGCTGGCACCGCCCATCCGGTAAGGGACTCCGCGCCACTGCTGGTAGAAGCCATCAAAGGCACTGCTCTGCCGGGGGGCCGGAGGCGGCTCCGGCGTGCTGGAGCAGGCGGCCAGCAACAGAGTCAGCAGGGATAGCAGCAGCGTGCGATACATCGGGGCTCTCTCCACGGACGGATCTACCAAACGAGACATTCATCGAGCGCCAGTTTCTGCCCCACCGTTTTGGCTACAGGCGCTGGCGCGACAACTTTTCCATCATAAACAGGGATCTGGCTTCATACCTAGTCTCTGGAGGGAAAAATGTGGCGGGGGATTGAAAAACGCCAGCCCGAGGGCTGGCGTTTGTTGTCACTTGCAGTGGCTGACCAGCGGGGTCAGCAGCTCTGCCAGCTTGTAGAAGGTCTGCACCCGGGTGGTACTGGGGCGCCAGACCAGACCGATCTCGCGATAGGGGGTCTCTCCCGGCAGCGGGATGGCCACCAGATCGGAGTTGGCGAGAATGCCGGCATCGATGGCCATCTGCGGCAGGAAGGTGGTGCCGAGGCCCGCTTCCACCATCTGCACCAGGGTGTGCAGGCTGGTGGCGGCAAACGGGTTGATCTTGCTCCTGTCCCGCAGGCGACAGGCGCTCACCGCGTGCTCGGTGAGGCAGTGCTCCCGCTCCAGCAGGAAGATGCTCTGGTTGGGCAGCTCCTTGTAGTCGAACGGGGTATGCAGACCGGCCGCCATGCTGGCGGGCATCACCATGTGGAACGGATCCTGACCGACGGTCTTGCAGTGAAATCCACCGATCTCGATGGGCAGGGCGAGGATCAGCAGATCGAGCTGGCCCTGTTCCAGCTGCTTGAGCAGATTGCTGGTGGTGTCTTCACGCAGCAACAATTCGAGGTCAGGATAGGTCTTGCTGCACTCTTTCAGCAGCTTGCTCAGCAGGAAGGGGGCGATGGTGGGAATGCAGCCCAAACGTACCGTCCCCTGCATGACGCCACCCTGATGTTGCCCGAGCTCCATCAGGTCCCGCGCATCGGAGAGCAAATTGCGAGCGCGCTCGACGATTTCCATGCCGACCGGGGTCATAATGAAGCTCTTGTGGTCCCGCTCCACCAGTTGCAGGTTCATCATATCCTCCAGCGTCTGGATCCCGGTACTCAGGGTCGACTGGCTGACATGACAGGCCTTGGCGGCGCGGTTGAAGTTCTTGTGCTCATCGAGAGCGACCAGATATTGCAGCTGTTTGAGGCTGGGCCAACGTTGCATAGAAAAACCCGATTAATGCTATCTATTTAATTTGATTTAACTAATCTACCACCGGGTCTATAGTTTGTCGCTTGAATTAGATGGACTTGGCTCTAGGTAGCCCAATCCTCACCGGATTGTTCACTTCACATAAAGAGGAATTGAATATGGTATTGGTAGGCCGTCCCGCACCCGATTTTACCGCCGCTGCTGTTCTGGGTAATGGCGAGATCGTTGATTCATTCAACCTGTCATCCCACATCAAAGGCAAAGCTGCCGTTGTCTTCTTCTATCCGCTCGATTTCACCTTCGTCTGCCCGTCCGAGCTGATTGCCTTTGATCACCGATATGAAGAGTTCCAGAAGCGTGGCGTGGAAGTGATCGGTGTTTCCATCGATTCCCAGTTCTCCCACAACGCATGGCGCAACACCAAAGTGGAAGATGGCGGTATCGGTCAGGTCAAATACCCACTGATCGCCGACGTGAAACACGAAATCTGCAAAGCCTATGACGTTGAGCATCCGGAAGCCGGTGTGGCGTTCCGTGGCTCCTTCCTGATCGACAAGAACGGTGTCGTTCGTCATCAGGTGGTCAACGATCTGCCGCTGGGCCGCAACATCGACGAGATGCTGCGCATGGTCGATGCCCTGCAATTCCACGAAGAGCACGGCGAAGTGTGCCCGGCTCAGTGGGAAAAAGGCAAAAAAGGTATGCAAGCCTCTCCGGACGGCGTTGCCAAGTACCTGTCCGAGAATGCTGACTCCCTGTAATCGGGTCGCACTCTGCGTGAAGAACCGGCGTCTTGGCGCCGGTTTTTTTATACCTGCGATTTACCTATCCCCTGACATATCGGTCACACTCTTCGCCTCTTCGCCTCTTCGCCTCTTCGCCTCTTCGCCTCTTCGCCCCTTCGTTACTCGCTATTCCAAGCAGCCGTTCGCTGGCGTACTCGTCGTTTCGGAATGAGATGCTGACCCTGTGGTTGGGGACGGGATGGCCCGACAGACAAACAACAGCCATAAAAAAAGCGCGCCATAGGCGCGCTCAGTTCACAAGCGGAGGCGTTACTCCTCAAAGATCCCGAAGTGATCCTTGGCGAAATTGACCCGCTGCTCCACGTTCATCTTCACCTGGCCCAGCTTCTCGATGGTCTTGAGATTGGGCACCAGGCCGCGACCGTTGGCGATTTGAATGGCCAGACCCGGGCGGGCGTTGAGCTCCAGCAGCATGGGGCCGCGGAACTTGTCCAGCACCATGTCTGTTCCGATATAGCCCAGACCCGACATCTCGTAGCAGGAGGCAGCCAGGGTGAGCAGGGTATCCCAGTGGGGCACCTTGAGCTCATAGAGATCGAGGCCGGTATCCGGGTGGTGACGCAGCGGATTGCCAAACTGCACCGCCCGCAGGGCACGACCGGTACGCAGGCACAGACCCACCCCCACGGCGCCCTGGTGCAGGTTCGCCTTGCCGTCCGAGGCGGCGGTGGAGAGGCGCATCATCGCCATCACCGGGAACCCCTTGAAGATGATGACCCGGGCATCGGGTACCCCTTCGAAGGAGTAACCGTCGAACACATCATCAAAGTTGATGAGGCCTTCGACCAGCGCCACGTCTGGCTTGCCGCCCAGCGAATAGAGCCCTGCCAGAATGTTGGAGACATGGCGCTCCAGATCCTGACCGGTAGAGGCGCTGCCATTGGGCTTGTAGAAGAGGCCATTTTCCTGACGCAGGATCACCAGGATCCCCTTGCCGCCCGAGCCACGGGCCGGCTTGATGCAGAAGCCCGGCCAATCTTTGACCAGCTCGGTGATGCGACCCACATCGTGCTGGGCACGGATGGTGCCGATAAGCTCCGGCACGGTGACCCCTGCATCCAGCGCAATCCGCTTGGTCTGCAGCTTGTCATCCACCAGCGGGTAGAGGCTGCGCGGATTGTAGCGGCTGATGTAGGAGTGGTTGCGCTTGTTCATGCCGAGGATGCCTGATTGGGACAGGCTCCACGGGGTGGTGTATTTTTCCCAGAACCACATCGGTTACTTGTCCTTACCCGGGGTGACGCCAGATTTCATCTCGTCCACCAGCGGCTTGAAGCGCTTCAGTTCGCTCAGCTTGTAGCCGGTGTAGTTACCCATCAACAGTACGGTCGCCATCAGCACCAGCTGCAGGCCGAGGAAGTTGAAGGTGAGGTGACGGATCAGCTCGTTATCCATGGCCAGATAGGCGATGACGGCAACCAGCAGAGAGCCACCACCCTGGCGGAACACCTCTTTCGGGCCCTCTTCTTCCCACAGGATGGACATCCGTTCGATGGTCCAGGAGAGGATGATCATCGGGAAGAAGGTGATCTTCATCCCGTCGGTCAGCCCCAGCTTGAAGGCGAACGCGGAGAAGATACCGATCATCGAGATAACCATGATGATGATGGCCGATATTCGGGCGACCAGCAGCAGGTTAAGCCGCGACAGGTAGGAACGGATAACAAGACCGGTACCGACGATCAGCAGGAAGCCGATGAGACCGGTGACCAGCGAGGTCTGGATAAAGGCAACCGCGATCAGCACCGGCATGAAGGTACCGGAGGTCTTGATCCCCACCAGCACCCGCAGGAACACCACCATCAGCACGCCGATCGGGATCAGCAGCAAGCCCTTGAACAGGGTCTGCTCTTCCAGCGGCAGGCTGTGGATGGAGAAGTTCATCATCTCTGATTTCTCGAACTTCTGCGCCAGTGCCACGCTCACCGGCTGTTCCTGCTCGATCATCGAGAAGCTGACACGGGAGTTGTGACCACCGGTCACGTCCAGCAGGGCGCCGGAGTTGTATTCCCACAGCAGCAGGTTGGCCGGACGACCCTGTTCACCGGTTTGCGGGTTGAACAGTTTGTAGTCGGTCGGGCTGTTGAACACCTGCAGGTAATCCACCAGCTCCTGACGACGGCGGCCATCTTCCAGATTCAGGGCATGCACCACGCGGGTCGGCACGTCAGCATTGTTGAGCAGCTCGGCGATCAGGTTGGCGCGGCTCTTGTGCTTTTTCAGCAGCTCGGCGTTCTGCTCCTGCTTCTCGATCTCCTTGATGATCTCGCGAGTCAGGGTGTAGCCGTCGGCGGAGCGCTCCTGCGCCCGCTCGAGGATCTGCTTCATCGCGGTGGCGTAAGGCTCACTCTCGATCTGCTTCTCGATGGCGGGCGGCTGTGGATTGGCGGCCGGTTTGGCATGGGCATCCGCCATCATGTCGACGCGGTAGTAGAGCTCCTGACGGCCAGAGGCGGTGCGGATGGACCACTCGGCGCGGGCATCGCCATCTTTCTCGACAAAGGAGAGGCCGTAGCCGGGGCTGGCGGCGTTCTCGTTCATCAGGGTGAAACCGGGCTGGGTGCCCGGAATGGCCAGGGAGGCGATCACCGGATCACCGGTCGCCTCGAACTCCAGCTTGGCTTCGATGGACCAGATCTGGCGCTTTTCACCGGGCGTCAGCGGCACATCCAACGCGATATGGTGATAGATCGTCATCCCCAGGCCGACAATGTACAGCAGGGCTACCAGCAAATAGAACGGCTTACGGGAAACCATGGATTATTTCACATCCTTGAGCTTGGGTTTGGGTTGGATATATTCGCGGGCCACATCAACCACGGCGATGTCTTTCAAAAATTCGCGACCCAGCAGCACAGGGAAGGTCATGTCGCTACGGTCTTTCAGGGTAAATTCGGCTTTCTCGGTCATGTCGCCAATGCGCACGGCCAGACGCACCACCGGACGGCGGTCAAGATCATCGGCAGAGGCCTGACGCACCCGCACGTGACGTACCAGCGGCGCTTCGATCTGGATCTTGTCGTCCACATCCTGATGGCTCAGGAAGAAGCGCACCCAGTTTTTGCCGTTGCGCTCGAAAATGGTGATCTCCTGCGCACTGATGGAGGAGGTGGTCGCACCGGTATCGACCCGTGCCTGGAAGGCGTCGTTGGCGGCATCAACCCAGATCCACTCGGCTTCACCGACCATCAGCTTGCCATCGATGGTGTGACCCTGATTGGGGGCCGGGCACTTCTCGGTGGGGATGGCCATCGGCTTGGGCGGCTCGGACGGGAGGGTGGCGAGCTTGTGGTCTACTTGTTTGACGGACTCTTTCATATTGGTGACATCTGTGTTGAGCTGAACCAGCAGGTGCTGTTGCTGCACATACTGCTTCTGTTGCTGTTCCATGGATGTTTGCAGGCGCTGCTCGCTCTGGCTCAGCTCGCTACGAAGCTCGGCCAGCGTCAGAGCTGGAACCTGAGGCGCTTTTTCCATATTGACACACCCGCCGAGACTAAGCAGGGAGAGCAGGGTCATTCCTTTTAATTTGCTTTTCATGTCATTCATTTAACTGTGCTTCCTGGAATGGGGTCAGTGTAACTTCCACAAGCGCCACCGGCTAGTCTTTGGCCTTGCGGGCAATCAGTACGGCACGTTTCGGCGCCGGGTGTCCTTCAACCGTGAGTGCCGGATTGTCTGGATCCAGATAGTCACTCAGGGATTCATTAATCATCCAGTCGGTACGACGCTGTTCGTCGGTGCTGGTCATATTCTCGTCTACTATCCGCACGTCGGTAAAACCGCAGCGCTCGACCCACAGCTTGAGGGCGCTACTTGAGGGAATAAACCAGACGTTGCGCATCTTGCCGTAACGGTCGGTGGGCACCAGCACATCGTTGACGCCACCATCGATCACCAGCGTCTCCAGCACCAGCTCGCCATCATCTTTCAATTGATTGCGTAGCTGTTCGATGTGCTCGATGGGGGATTTGCGGTGATAGAGCACCCCCATGGAGAAGACGGTGTCAAAGGCGCGCAGCTCCGGCAACTCCTGAATGCCGAGCGGCAACAGGTGGGCGCGCTGATCATTGCCCGCGAAGTGGCGAATGGCCTCGAACTGGCAGAGGAACAGCGGGCTCGGGTCGATGCCGACTGCCAGCTTGGCCCCTTCACCCACCATGCGCCAGAGGTGGTAGCCGCTGCCACAGCCTACATCCAGCACGTAGCGTCCCTCGAGCGGGCTGATATGGGGCAACACCCGATCCCACTTCCAGTCAGAGCGCCACTCGGTATCTATGTGGATGCCGTGCACGGTGAACGGACCTTTGCGCCATGGCATAAAGTGGCGCAGCAGGCTCTCGACCTTCTTTCGCTCCCCTTCGCCAAGGCTCTCGGCCGAGCCTATCTCGACCCGGCTTTTCAGCTCGATGTTGCCGGGGGATACCACCGGCAGCTTGTTGAGGGCACGATTCCAGCGCGGCAGATCGCCATGCTGGTTGTCATGTTGCCAGGCATGCAGCTGGGCGGGCAGGGTATGCAGCCAGTGGCTCAGCCGGTTTTTGGCAATCAGTTGATAGAAATTGGCAAAGTCGATCATGGCTGGGCGTCGCTGGATTTGATGGCAATCATGGAGCCGAAGTTGAAGCACTGGAACCAGAGATCCTGATGGGTGAAACCGGCGTCCCGCAGGCGGGCACGGTGGGTCTCCAGGCTGTCGGTGCGCATCACGTTCTCAAGGGCGGTGCGTTTCTGGCTGATCTCCAGCTCGCTGTAGCCGTTGGCCCGTTTGAAGTCGAGGTGCAGCTCGATAAGCAGCTCGTTGACCGGTTCATCTTCGAAGCGGAACTTCTCGCTCAGGATCAGGATCCCGCCCGGGCGCAGACCATGGTGAATGCGCTGGATCAGGGCAGCCCGTTTCTCTGGCTCGACAAATTGCAGGGTGAAGTTGAGCACCACCACAGAGGCGTTCTCAATCTCGATGTCGCAGATATCTGCTTCCACCAGCTCCACCGGCACCTCGGATTTGAAACCGGAGAGGTGGGCGCGGGCACGCTCGATCATCGGGTGGGAGAGATCCACCGCGGTGATGCGGCACCCGGGCTGGCTGATATGGCGACGCATCGCCTGAGTGGCGGCGCCCAGTGAACAGCCCAGATCATAGAGTCGGCTCTCGGGCTGAGCGTAGCGGGCGGCCATCATGCCGATGGCGGAGATGATGTTGCTGTAACCCGGCACCGAGCGCTGGATCATATCGGGAAATACGTCGACGACCTGTTCGTCAAAACAGAAGTCGCCCAATCGGGCGATCGGGGCGGCAAAAATTTGGTCTTTGGTCTGCATGCTGGCGCAACCTGACAGTCGGGACATCACCCGGCTGTATTGTTCAATTGAGTCGTTGGATGACACCCATAAGAGTAGGTCAATCATCTGTTTACGAACGGGGTGGCTGGTCATGAAATCCTTTGGACCTGTCCTGTTCGTACGGGCCATGTTCCGGACCCTTACTTGGGGCGGTAGTGTAGAGGATTGATGGCCGTTTGTCTTGACGCCAGGGCTTGCCTCGCCACAAAAAAGCGCTTTTTTTGCAGCGAAACGATGGCCGCAGAATGGGTTGGCTAAAAGCGCAGCACTCCCTGACGTGCGCGATCGTTTTCCCCCGGCCAGGGGGCCATCTCCTGCTCCAGCAAGCGGGTGATCTGGCGGGCCAATTCCGGTGCCTGGGCGTTGTCGGCAGTATGTATATAGAGGTAGAGATCTTTCCCTTCCGCGAGCCACTGACGCCAGTGGGGGAGCCAGCTTGGCAGGAAGGGGTGGTTCGCCGCCGGATCCGGCAGGCCGATAAAGCGCACCATGGGGGCACTGGCGGTGGCCAGCAGATGCACCGGCAGGCGCGGCTTCTTGCCCTGGGCATCGACAAGGGCCGCCGTGGTTGCTGGCACCGAGAAGAGCGGGCGGCTATCGAGCATCACCCGGTTGACCCCTTGTTCCATCAGCAGCCGGTTCAATGCCCGCTCGGCCTCTCCCTTGGCGAAGAAGTCGGGGTGACGCACCTCGAGGGCGTAGCGAAACGCCTGCGGCAGCCGCTCGAGAAAGGCCGACAGTCTGGCCATCCCCTCCGGGCCGAAACGGGCTGGCAACTGCAGGGTGAGCAGTCCCAGCTTGTCATGCAATGGGGCAAGCAGCCGGATAAAGTCGGCTACCTGTTTGTCTGCGCTCACCAGATCGCTCTGGTGGCTGATGGTTTGCGGAAACTTGAAGTTGAAGCGAAAGTAATCGGGCACCGCATCGGCCCAGCGCTGCACCGTATCGGGGGTCGGCAGGGCGTAGAAAGTGGTGTTGCCCTCCACCGAATTGAACACGGTGGCGTAGTGGGCGAGGTGTTCGGCAGGCTTGGCGCCAAGGCCCAGCAACTGACCGGGCCAGCTGGGGTGGGACCACTGCGGCAGGCCCAAATAGAGGCTCATGGTGGCTATTCTCTTCGCTCTTGGTGCATTCGTGCCGATTTTTTGCCCGCTTTTTGCCATCGAGTGCAAAAAACTGGCGAAAGGAGGCTGCTGGCCATTTTACCCAAAAGGGGGTTTTCCTCTATAATGCCAGCCCTTTTGTTTTTCAATTTCTTGTGACCCATGCCTATCTACGAATATCGTTGCGACGTCTGTGGCCATGAATTGGCAAAACTGCAAAAGCTTTCCGATGCCCCTCTGACCGACTGTCCGGCCTGTAGCAAGCCGAATCTGGTCAAGCTGATATCGGCGGCAGG
Organism: Aeromonas sp. QDB23; assembly: GCF_027707745.1. Taxonomy (NCBI): domain Bacteria; kingdom Pseudomonadati; phylum Pseudomonadota; class Gammaproteobacteria; order Aeromonadales; family Aeromonadaceae; genus Aeromonas; species Aeromonas sp. QDB23. The sequence continues at coordinate 42,222 of NZ_JAPCJA010000024.1, read as the reverse complement.
CTTCCGGCTCAAGGGAACCGGATGGTACGAGACTGATTTCAAACCGGGTAAGAAAAAGAATCTGGCCAGCTGTGAGACAGACGGTGCTTGCCAGTCGTGCCCGGCGGCCCAAGGTTAACCGTCTCTCTACAATTTCGAAGGAAGAAGTCCATGCGCTCTATCTATTGCGGACAGGTCAATGAGGCCCATGCAGGGCAGACCATTACATTGTGCGGTTGGGTTCATCGTCGTCGTGATCTCGGCGGTCTGATCTTTATCGATATGCGCGACCGGGAAGGGATCGTTCAGGTGTTCTTCGATCCGGACAAGCCGGACGCGTTCGCGCTGGCCTCCGAGCTGCGCGGCGAGTTCTGCATCCAGGTGACCGGTGTGGTGCGTACCCGTCCGGACTCCCAGCGCAACAGCGACATGGCCACTGGCGCCATCGAAGTGTTCGCCCACGAACTCAACATCATCAACCGTGCCGAGCCGCTGCCCCTTGACTTCAATCAGGTCAACAGCGAAGAGATCAGCCTCAAGTATCGCTACCTGGATCTGCGTCGCCCCGAGATGGCCAAGTACCTGAAGACCCGTGCCAAGGCCAGCGCCTTCGTACGCCGCTTCATGGACGAGCACGGCTTCCTCGATATCGAGACCCCGATGCTGACCAAGGCCACCCCGGAAGGTGCCCGTGACTATCTGGTGCCGAGCCGCGTGCACAAGGGCAAGTTCTACGCGCTGCCGCAATCTCCGCAGCTGTTCAAGCAGTTGCTGATGATGTCCGGCTTCGACCGCTACTACCAGATCGTCAAGTGCTTCCGTGACGAAGACCTGCGTGCCGACCGCCAGCCGGAATTCACCCAGATCGACGTGGAGACCTCCTTCATGACCGCGCCGCAAGTGCGTGAAATCATGGAAGAGATGATCCGCAAACTGTGGCTGCACATCCTGAACGTGGATCTGGGCGACTTCCCGATCATGACCTTCGACGAAGCCATGCGTCGCTTCGGCTCCGACAAGCCGGACCTGCGTCTGCCGATGGAGCTGGTCGATGTGGCAGATCTGCTGACCGCCGTCGAGTTCGCCGTGTTCGCCGGTCCTGCCAACGATCCGAAAGGCCGCGTAGCAGCCCTGAAAGTCCCGGGCGGCGCCGAGCTCTCCCGCAAGCAGATCGACGAGTACACCAAGTTTGTCGGCATCTACGGTGCCAAGGGCCTGGCCTGGATGAAGGTCAACGAAGCCGCCAACGGCCTCGAAGGCGTGCAGTCTCCGGTTGCCAAGTTCCTCTCCGACGAGATCGTGCGCGAGATCCTGGCCCGTACCGGTGCAGCTGACGGCGACATCATCTTCTTCGGCGCTGACAGCAAGAAAGTGGTCTGCGATGCCATGGGCGCTCTGCGCCTGAAAGTGGGCCGCGATCTGGGTCTGCTGGAGAACAGCTGGAAGCCGCTGTGGGTCATCGACTTCCCGATGTTCGAGGAAGATGGCGAAGGCGGTCTGGCTGCCATGCACCACCCGTTTACCGCACCGAGCAACATGGGCCCCGCCGAGCTGAAAGCCAACCCGGTGGCGGCTTACGCCAACGCCTACGACATGGTGATCAACGGTTACGAAGTGGGTGGCGGTTCTGTCCGTATCCACAACAGCGAAATGCAGTCCACCGTGTTCGACATTCTGGGTATCACTCCGGCCGAGCAGCGCCTGAAGTTTGGCTTCCTGCTGGATGCCCTGAAGTACGGTACCCCGCCGCACGCCGGTCTGGCCTTCGGTCTGGATCGTCTCAGCATGCTGCTGACCGGCACCGAAAACATTCGGGACGTGATTGCCTTCCCGAAAACGACCGCGGCTGCCTGTCTGATGACAGACGCCCCCAGCCTTGCCAACGCCGCCCAACTGGGTGAGCTGGCGATTGCAACCACCGTCAAGGGCGACGAGTAAGCCGATACCGGCACCGGAGGCCGCCGCCGTGCGGCCTCCGTGTTTCCCTTGGGTTAGTCATGACCAGTGTTACTGACATTTAAAAAATAACGGAGAGTCTCTATGGCAGGTCACAGTAAATGGGCCAACATCAAACACCGCAAGGCCGCTCAGGACGCCAAGCGTGGCAAGATCTTCACCAAACTGATCCGCGAAATCACCACTTCCGCGCGTCTTGGTGACCCGGATCCGGCCAACAACCCGCGCCTGCGTGCCGCGGTGACTGCCGCCCTGACCAACAACATGACCCGCGACACCATCAACCGTGCCATCCAGCGTGGCGCCGGTGGTGGCGATGGCGAGCAGCTCGAGACCATCGTGTACGAAGGCTACGGCCCGGCTGGCTCTGCCGTGATGGTGGAGTGCCTGACCGACAACCGCAACCGTACCGTTGCCGAAGTGCGTCACGCCTTCAGCAAGTGCGGTGGCAACCTGGGCACCGACGGCTCTGTCGCCTATCTGTTCAGCAAGAAAGGTCTGCTGACCTTCGTGGGCGTTGACGAAGATGCCCTGATGGACGCCGCACTGGAAGCGGGTGCCGATGACGTGGTCACCGAAGAGGATGGCTCCATCGAGGTGTACACCACCCCGAACGACTTCGGCACCGTGTTGGATGGTCTGGAAGCTGCTGGCTTCAAGGCCGAGAGCGCCGAAGTGACTATGATCCCTTCCACCGAAGCCGAGCTGGATGCTGAAACTGCGCCCAAGCTGATGCGTCTGATCGACATGCTGGAAGATCTGGACGACGTGCAAGAGGTGTATCACAACGGCTCCATCTCCGATGAAGTTGCTGCGACCCTCTGATCGCTGAATCGTGCTCTCCCGATGGCAGCCAGATGGCTGCCATTTTTTTATCTTTGCATCGGGGCAACTGCTGACGAGTCAGGTGATCCGCCGCTGCAACAGCGCTCTCCACTTATTCCTATTCCGTTTTCTCTGTTGATGGTCATTCCAGGCTTCCTGTGGGTTGGTTCGCCCCGAACATACGCTGATCATCGTTCTGCTGCGTTGCGTTGCGTGGTGATGGCGCGGCTCCGCTTATCCTGTTTATCACGCGCTCAGCTCTTTAGATGGCGTTGACTGCTCACATCTGCCCGTCAGGGCAATTGCGTTGCGGGTAAGGGAGACGAGGTGATGGGGGCGCACCCTTGTTATCACAGGGTGGCCAGCAATGCTGAGTTACCGGTTGGGATGCTGATAACGGATTAGCCAGGGCCGGGTTTGCAGGTTGGTTGGTTGATGGGGAGAGTACCGCAATCGGCAGGGAGAGGAGGGTGGTGATAAGTGGCAGATAAAAAAAGCCCGCGCAATGCGCGGGCTTGTAATCTCAGGGCTGGTTATCAGGCCTTGGATTTTTTCTTGCCTTCAACCTTGGCTTCAACCGGTGCAGCAGCAGGAGCAGCAACGCCTTCGGTGAACGGACGGCCGTAGTAGGTGTCCATCAGGATGGCTTTCAGCTCGCTGATCAGCGGGTAGCGTGGGTTGGCGCCGGTGCACTGGTCATCGAAGGCTTCGATGGCCAGCTGGTCAACCTTGGCCAGGAAGTCAGCTTCAGACACGCCAGCTTCACGGATGGAGGCCGGGATGCCCAGAGTGGCTTTCAGGTCGTCCAGCCATACCAGCAGCTTCTCGATCTTGGCAGCGGTGCGGTCACCGGCAGCGCTCAGACCCAGATGGTCAGCCACTTCGGCGTAACGACGGCGAGCTTGCGGACGGTCGTACTGGGAGAACGCAGTCTGCTTGGTCGGGTTGTCGTTGGCGTTGTAGCGGATCACGTTGCTGATCAGCAGGGCGTTGGCCAGACCGTGCGGAATGTGGAATTCAGCACCCAGTTTGTGAGCCATGGAGTGGCACACACCCAGGAAGGCGTTGGCGAACGCGATACCGGCGATGGTAGCGGCGTTGTGTACTTTCTCGCGAGCAACCGGGTCGTTGGCACCGTTCAGGTAGCTGGACGGCAGGTACTCTTTCAGCAGTTTCAGAGCTTGCAGCGCCTGACCATCAGAGTACTCGTTAGCCAGTACGGAGACGTAGGCTTCCATGGCGTGAGTCACGGCATCGATACCACCGAAGGCACACAGGGATTTCGGCATGCCCATAACCAGGTTGGCATCAACGATGGCCATGTTCGGGGTCAGCTCGTAGTCAGCCAGCGGGTACTTCATGCCAGTGGCGTCGTCGGTTACGACCGCAAACGGAGTCACTTCAGAACCGGTACCGGAAGTGGTGGTGATACAGACCAGTTCGGCCTTCACGCCCATTTTCGGGAACTTGTAGATACGCTTGCGGATGTCCATGAAGCGCATGGCCAGATCTTCGAACGCAGTTTCCGGGTGCTCGTACATGACCCACATGATCTTGGCCGCATCCATCGGTGAACCACCACCCAGCGCAACGATAACGTCAGGCTTGAAGGAGTTCGCCATCTCGGCACCTTTGCGTACCACAGACAGAGTCGGGTCAGCTTCTACTTCGTAGAACACTTCCACTTCCATCTTCAGGCCCTTGAGCAGACGAACCACTTCGTCGGCGTAACCGTTGTTGAACAGGAAGCGGTCGGTCACGACCAGTGCGCGCTTTTTACCTTCCAGGTCGCCCAGAGCGATCGGCAGGGAACCACGACGGAAGTAGATGGATTTCGGAAGTTTGTGCCACAGCATATTTTCTGCCCGTTTTGCGACTGTCTTCTTGTTGATCAGGTGCTTGGGACCCACGTTTTCGGAGATGGAGTTACCACCCCAAGAACCGCAACCCAGCGTCAAGGACGGAGCAATGGCAAAGTTGTACAGGTCACCGATACCACCCTGAGTGGTCGGGGTGTTGATCAGGATACGGGCGGTTTTCATCTTGTCGCCGAAGTACTTGATGCGGTCGGCGTTGCGATCCTGGTCGGTGTACAGACCGGAGGTGTGGCCGATACCACCCAGGTTGACCATTTTGCAGGCCATTTCGACGGCTTCTTCGAAGTTCTTGGCACGGAACATACCCAGAGTCGGGGAGAGCTTCTCGTGAGCGAACTCTTCCTCTTCACACACTTCCAGACCTTCACCGATGAGGATCTTGGTGGTAGCAGGTACGGTCACGCCAGACATTTCGGCGATCTTGGTAGCAGGCTGGCCCACGATGTTGGCGTTCATGGCACCGTTGATCAGGATGACCTTACGGACCTTGTCAGCTTCTTCTTTGGTCAGCACATAACCGTTGTGAGTCGCGAAACGCTCTTTCACCTGGTCATAGATGGAGTCAACCACAATAACGGCTTGCTCGGAGGCACAGACTACGCCGTTGTCGAAGGTTTTGGACATCAGGATGGAGGCGACAGCACGCTTCACATCGGCAGTTTCGTCGATAACAACAGGTACGTTACCGGCACCTACACCGATAGCCGGCTTACCGGAGGAGTAAGCAGCTTTCACCATGCCCGGGCCACCGGTGGCCAGGATCAGGTTGATGTCGTTGTGCTTCATCAGGGCGTTGGACAGTTCAACAGTCGGTTGATCGATCCAGCCGATGATGTCTTTCGGTGCACCGGCGGCAATGGCTGCATCCAGTACCAGCTTGGCAGCGGTATTGGTGGAGTTCTTGGCACGGGGGTGCGGGGAGAAGATGATGGCGTTGCGGGTCTTCAGGGAGATCAGGGATTTGAAGATCGCAGTGGAAGTCGGGTTGGTGGTCGGTACGATACCGCAGATGATACCTACCGGCTCGGCGATGGTGATGGTACCCATCTCGTCATCTTCACTGAGGATGCCGCAGGTCTTCTCTTCTTTGTACTTGTTGTAGATGTATTCGGAGGCGAAGTGGTTCTTGATAACCTTGTCTTCGATGATACCCATACCGGACTCTTCCACGGCCATTTGGGCCAAGGGGATACGGGCATTGCTGGCGGCCAGGGCGGCGGCACGGAAGATCTTGTCTACCTGCTCTTGTGAGAAGCTGGCGAATTCACGCTGGGCTTCCTTAACGCGGGCGACCAGTGCATCCAGTTCAGCCATATTGGTTACTGCCATGTTTATCTCCTGATTATTTGAAAACTGTTTAGTAAGACGTTGGCAATGCCCGGCAATTATAGTCGCCCTGTCAAGACGGTATCGTTGCAACAGCTTTTTCACATGCCTTACTAAATCGCTTTCTGAGTCGATTATAGAGCGGGGCTGACTCAGAAAAACTTGATCTGGATCATGTGTAACAAAAGAACAAAAGAAATTTTATTTCACAATCCTTGTTTGACTGATGTTACAGGAGTGTGCTGACAAGGGGAAGGCGAGTGACTTGTTAATACAGGGTAATAAACCACATTTATCAAATGGTTAATTGCACTTTGAGATCAGGGTGAAGAGCTGTTTTTGCGGTATTGGTTAGCAAATATGAGTGAATCGGTTTCAAAACCACCGACAAACGCGCTTTATTCCAGCATTTGTTGCGAAAATGATTGTTGTTTTAATCCATGACTAATCTGCTTTATTGCCCGAGGGGGCCATTTCTGCCCGCTTTACCCATTTTGGCATTGCGGCTCTCCGGCCGAGTCATGTCAGTGGTGCCGGGCCGGAAAGATGGAGAACGTCGCAGGTGGAGTCTCTCGGGTCGCTTTTCCATTCGGTCAGTCACCGTCAGCGCTGCCGAGCCTGATTACACAGACTTGCGTTCACGCTTGTGACGCGGGTCGGGCGGTGGCAGGGGCTTTTGGCATTTGTTTATGCCAGTTAGCGCGGATGCATTAGATGAACTAACTAAAAACCCCCAAAAATGGTGAGATTATTTGATTGGTGCCCGCTCTGGCTATGATGTAAATTTACGCACGAAATTAATGGACTGGCCCAGTGGGCCCGAAACTCTATTGGAAGGCGCCTATGGCAGCAATTGACGTCTCGCTGTATCTGAAGTTTTTTGTCGGTTTGTTCGCAATTATCAACCCGCTGGGTCTGTTGCCGGTGTTTGTCAGCCTGACCAGCCACCATACCCAGGCCGAGCGGATGAAAACCAATACCACCGCCAATATCGCGGTGATGGTGATCCTGCTGGTCTCCATGTATATGGGGCAGCTGATCCTCGATGGGTTTGGCATCTCGCTGGCGTCGTTCCGCATTGCCGGCGGTTCGCTCATCACCCTGATCGCCTGGTCGATGCTGCAGGGCAAGCTCGGTGAAGTGAAACACAACAAGCAGGAGAAGGGTGAACTGGCGGTGCGCGAGTCTATCGCCGTGGTGCCGCTGGCGCTGCCGCTGATGGCGGGCCCCGGTGCCATCTCCTCGGTCATCGTCTATGCCAGCCAGAGTCACTGGCAGCAACTGCTCGGCATGTCAGTCGTTGTCGTTGTTTTCTCCTTCTGCTCCTGGCTCATCTTCCGTGCCGCGCCGCTGCTGTTCAAGATCATGGGCAACACCGGCATCAACGTGGTGACCCGTATCATGGGTCTTATCATGATGTCCCTTGGCATCGAGATCATGGTGGCTGGCATCAAGGGGGTTTTCCCCAGCTTGATGTGAGCCAGGTCTGTTTTATGAAAGCCGGTCCTCGTGACCGGCTTTTTATTGGTTGCTTTTTGCCCGCGCTTTTCTAGAATCGGTCGTTTGTGTAAAAAATGAGCGTAGCGCTGGTGTTTTAATACTGAGAAAGCGCGCTGGTGCTGGTTTTTTGACCATAAAATGCCGATTACCCTGACAATATCTGTTGCATTATCGGAATTGGCAGGGAATTATGCTGGGAGCGGGTTTTAACCCCGTCACTTTAAAAAACGCATGGAATGTTCTTGTTGGAGTAGGGAAATGACTCATAAAAAAACAATGATTAACACACTGCTGATGGCTGCACTGTTTGGTGGCGTCAATGTGGCTCAGGCTGCCGATGTCCCGGCGGGAACCAAGCTGGCTGAAGTCCAGCAACTGGTAAAAGGCAACGGCTCGGAGCCTGCGACCCTTGACCCGCACAAGACCGAAGGAACGGTCGAATCCAATATCCTGCGCGACCTGTTCGAGGGTCTCGTTGCTTCCGGCCCGAAAGGGGAAATTCTCCCGGCGGTGGCCGAATCCTGGGAAACCAAGGATAACAAGCACTACGTCTTCCACCTGCGCAAAGATGCCAAGTGGTCCAACGGTGACCCGGTCACCGCGCACGACTTCGAATTTGCCTTCAAACGCGCCGTCGATCCGAAAACCGCCTCTCCTTACTCCTGGTATCTGGAGATCCCGACCATTGCCAACGCATCCGAGATCATCGCCGGCAAGAAGCCTGCGGATACGCTGGGCGTGAAGGCGACCGACGACTACACCTTCGAAGTGCAGCTTGAGAAAGCGATCCCTTACTTCGTCAGCATGCTCTCCCACACCACCACCTACCCGGTGCCGAAGAAGGTGATCGAGAAGTTTGGTGACAAGTGGACCCAGCCGGAAAATATGGTATCCAACGGTGCTTATGCCCTGAAGAGCTGGGTGGTGAACGAGCGCGTCGAAGTGGAACGCAACAAGCACTACTGGAACGATGGCAAGACCGTTATCAACAAGGTGGTCTATCTGCCGATCCAGTCTACCAACGCCGATCTGAGCCGCTATCTGGCGGGCGAAGTGGACATCACCTATCAGATGCCCATCGAGCGCTTCAAGCAGATGAAGAAAGAGAAGCCGGACGAGCTGAAAGTGACCGGTTATGTGGGGACTTACTACTACCAGTACAACGTCAAGAAGAAGCCGTTTGACGATGTGCGTGTCCGTACCGCGCTCTCCTATGCCATCGATCGTAACGTGATCGCCGACAAGGTGATGGGTCAGGGTCAGACGCCGGGTTACACCCTGGTGCCGGACTTCGTCGATGGCTTCAAGCCGGTCGCCCCCGAGTGGTCGAAGATGACCCAGGCCGAGCGTGATGCCAAGGCCAAGGCGCTGCTGGAAGAGGCCGGTTTCGATGCCAGCAAGCCGCTGAAGTTCGAGCTGCTCTACAACACCGACGACAACCACAAGAAAGTGGCTGTGGCCGTTGCCTCCATGTGGAAGAAGCTGGGCGTGCAGGTCAGCCTGGTTAACCAGGAGTGGAAAACTTACCTGGAAACCAAGAAACAGGGTCAATTTGACGTAGGTCGTGCCGGCTGGATCGCCGACTACAACGAAGCCTCGTCCATGCTGGATCTGATGCAGACCACCCACGGCAATAACGACGGCAAGTACTCCAATCCGGAGTTCGACAAGCTGATGGATTCGTCCCGTGATCAGGTTGATGTGGCGGCCCGCAACAAGCTCTACGTCCAGGCTGAAGAGATCCTGGCCAAGGACATGCCGATTGCGCCCATCTACCAGTACGTGACTGCCCGTATGGTTAAACCCTATGTAGGCGGCTACCCGGCCAACCCGCTGGATAACCTCTACAGCAAAGATATGTACATCATTGCTCACTGATTTAAAGCAACAAGTCGCATAACAAGCAGGGCCCGCCAGACGGCGGGCCTTTATTACAACCGCGACCATTTGGAAGCAGTTCAGGACAGGTAATGTCTATGTTGAAATTCATTTTTAAACGGCTATTGGAAGCGATCCCGACTCTGCTGGTCTTGATCACCGTCTCTTTCTTCATGATGCGTTTCGCCCCGGGTAACCCTTTTACCAGCGAGCGCTCACTGCCCCCCGAAGTCATCGCCAATATCGAGGCCAAATACGGGCTCGACAAGCCGATTGGCATGCAATATCTCACCTACCTAGGCAACCTGGTGCAGGGTGATTTGGGCCCCTCTTTCAAATACAAGGATTTCACCGTCAATGATCTGGTGAGTCAGGCGCTGCCTGTGTCTGCCAAGATCGGGACCGCGGCCTTCTTCTTCGCCGTGCTGCTGGGGGTCACCTTCGGCACCATTGCGGCCCTGAAACAGAACACCATCATCGACTATCTGCTGATGTCGTCGGCCATGGCCGGGGTGGTGATACCGGGCTTTGTGCTGGCGCCCTTGCTTGTGCTGTTTTTCAGTATTCATCTGGGCTGGTTCCCTGCCGGTGGCTGGCAGGGTGGTGGCGTGCAGTTTATGGTGCTGCCGGTGTTCGGCATGATGATGTACTACATCTCCGCCATTTCGCGGATCATGCGGGGCAGCATGATCGAGACCATGAACTCCAACTTCATCCGTACCGCCCGTGCCAAGGGCTTGCCGCTGCGCCACATCATCCTGAAACACGCGCTGCGTCCGGCCATGCTGCCGGTGGTCTCCTATCTGGGCCCGGCCTTTGTCGGCATCATCACGGGGTCTGTGGTGATCGAGACCATCTTCGGTCTGCCGGGGATCGGTCAGCTGTTCGTCAACGGTGCCCTTAACCGTGATTACTCCATGGTGCTCGGTCTGACCATTCTGGTCGGCGCTCTCACCATCACCTTTAACGCTGTGGTCGATATTCTCTATGCCTTTATCGATCCCAAGATCCGTTACTAATTCGGGAGTTCATCATGGTTGTTTCAACTGAAAAACGCGATGCCGTCGAGGCCTTCGCGCAAAAAGTAGAGGTGGTGGAGGGGCGCTCCCTGTGGAAGGATGCCCGTCGCCGTTTCCTGCGCAACAAGGCGGCACTGACCAGCCTGATCATTCTGACCATCATCGGTCTGGCGGTCATCTTTGGCCCCCATTTGTCACAATTCACCTTTGACGATCCGGACTGGGGCGCCATGCAGTCGCCGCCGGATATGGAAGCGGGTCACTACTTCGGTACCGACAGCCTGGGCCGCGATCTGTTCGTGCGCACCTTGCTGGGCGGGCGCATCTCGCTGATGGTCGGCATCATGGGCGCCATGGTGGCGGTCATCATCGGCACCCTGTATGGCGCGGCCTCCGGCTTTATCGGCGGGCGGGTCGACAGCCTGATGATGCGGGTACTGGAGATCCTCAACGCCTTCCCCTTCATGTTCTTCGTCATCATGCTGGTCACCTTTTTCGGCCGCAATCTGGCGCTCATCTTTATCGCCATCGGGGCGGTGAGCTGGCTCGACATGGCGCGGATCGTGCGCGGCCAGACCCTGAGCCTCAAGAGCAAGGAGTTTATCGAGGCGGCCCACGTCTGTGGCGTCTCCAAGTGGAAGATCATCACCCGTCACATTGTACCGAACGTGCTCGGTATCGTGGCCGTCTACGCCACCTTGCTGGTGCCGGGCATGATCATGTTTGAATCCTTCCTGAGTTTTCTGGGCCTTGGTGTTCAGGAACCGATGACCAGCTGGGGTGCCCTGCTGGATGAAGGCTCCAAGTCGATGGAAGTGGCCATCTGGCAACTGCTGTTCCCCGCCTGCTTTATGGTGGTGACCCTGTTTTGCTTCAACTTCCTCGGGGATGGTCTGCGTGACGCCCTCGATCCGAAAGATCGTTAATCGAGCATCGGATCGACAGGAAAGCATCACGAAAGATCGATAAGGAGTTTTTATATGAAGTTACTGGATGTGAAAGATCTGCGGGTCGAGTTCAAGACCCCGGACGGCAATGTGGTGGCGGTCAACGACCTCAACTTCTCCCTCGCCGCGGGCGAGACCCTGGGGATCGTGGGTGAGTCCGGCTCCGGCAAGTCCCAGACTGCCTTTGCCATCATGGGCCTGCTGGCCAAAAACGGCATTATTACCGGTTCCGCCAAGTTTCAGGGGGAGGAGATCCTCAACCTGCCGGAGTCCAAGCTCAACAAGATCCGCGCCGAGAAGATCGCCATGATCTTTCAGGACCCCATGACCTCGCTGAACCCCTACATGAAGGTGAAGGATCAGCTGATGGAAGTGCTGATGCTGCACAAAGGGGTAAGCAAGGCGGAAGCGTTTGAAGAGTCAGTGCGGATGCTGGATGCGGTGAAAATTCCCGAAGCGCGCAAGCGGATGGGGATGTATCCCCACGAGTTTTCCGGCGGCATGCGTCAGCGGGTGATGATCGCCATGGCACTGCTCTGCCGGCCGCAACTGCTGATCGCCGATGAGCCGACTACGGCGCTCGACGTGACCGTGCAGGCCCAGATCATGACCCTGATGAACGAGCTCAAGCGCGAGTTCAACACCGCCATCATCATGATCACCCACGACCTTGGCGTGGTCGCCGGTATCTGCAACAAGGTGCTGGTGATGTATGCCGGTCGTACCATGGAGTACGGCAAGGTAGACGATATCTTCTATCGCCCGAGCCACCCCTACACCGAAGGCCTGCTGCGCGCCATTCCTCGTCTCGATACCGAAGGGGAAGTGCTGCCCACCATCCCGGGCAATCCGCCCAACCTGCTGCGTCTGCCGACCGGCTGCCCCTTCCAGGAGCGTTGCCACCGGGTCAGCGAGATTTGCGGCCAGCAGTCACCGATCCTGACCCCGTTCAACGACGGTCGGGAGCGGGCTTGCCACTGGGTTTCGGATGCCATGAACAAGGGGGCCAACTAAATGGGTGCCGACAAAAAATTGCTGTTGGAAGTGTCTGACCTCAAGGTCCACTTCAGTATCAAGAGTGGCAAGGCGTGGCCCTGGGCCAAGCCGTCTGATCTGAAAGCCGTCGATGGCGTGACCATGCGTCTCTACGAAGGGGAGACCCTGGGAGTCGTAGGCGAGTCCGGCTGCGGCAAGTCGACCTTTGCCCGCGCCATCATCGGTCTGGTACCGGCCACCGATGGCAAGGTGGTGTGGCTCGGCGACGATCTCACCAAGCTCGACCAGAATGCCCTGCGCGAGAAGCGCAAAGAGATCCAGATGATCTTTCAGGATCCGCTGGCCTCGCTGAACCCGCGCATGACCATCGGCGACATCATCGCCGAGCCGCTCATCACCTTCTACCCCAAGCTGCCACGGGAAGAGGTGAAGGAGAAGGTGCGCGCCATGATGAGCAAGGTGGGGCTGCTACCCAACCTGGTGAACCGCTATCCCCACGAGTTCTCCGGTGGCCAGTGCCAGCGGATCGGGATTGCCCGGGCGCTGATCCTCGAGCCCAAGATGATCATCTGCGACGAGCCGGTCTCGGCGCTTGATGTATCTATTCAGGCGCAGGTGGTCAACCTGCTCAAATCCCTGCAAAAGGAGATGGGGCTGTCGCTCATCTTCATCGCCCACGATCTGTCGGTGGTCAAACACATCTCCGATCGGGTGCTGGTGATGTATCTGGGCAACGCCGTCGAGCTGGGGACCCGCAAGGAGATCTTCGCCAATCCGTTGCACCCCTACACCAAGGCGCTGATGTCAGCGGTGCCGATCCCGGACCCGGAGCTGGAGCGCAACAAGGTGATCCAGATCCTGGAGGGGGACTTGCCCTCACCGATGAACCCGCCGTCCGGTTGCGTGTTCCGCACCCGCTGCCCGGTGGCTGGCCCCGAGTGCGCCAAGACCCGGCCCGTGTTGGAGGGGAATTTCGATCACGCGGTCTCCTGCCTCAAGGTCGATCCGCTTTGACAGGGGTGTGTTGAACCTGTTTGCGGGGCTCCTTGATGGAGCCCCGATTAATTTTGGCAACAGATGAAGATGCCTCTTGGCGTTATCTTTTTCCGCTGTTAATATCCGCCGCACAAGGGGAGTAACTTCTCGCCGGTTTGTCGTCATTACGGTGCATCCATATCCTGCAGTGCACCCGGCAGCCGGGCAGTTGATGAAAATCAGCTGTAAGTGAGACCTTGCCGAGAGGCAAGGTGTATCTGCTCCAAACGCAAACCCACGCCTCTCGGTCGTGGGTTTTGTCGTTTTTGGGGAGAAGTGAAAATGGGTGAATGGTGGATGTGGACCGGTTTCTTCAGCATAGTGCTGGTCCTGTTATGGATAGACATACGCTTTGTCGGTGGCGGCAAGTCACACAAGGTGTCTCTCAAAGAGGCGGGTGTCTGGTCCCTCATCTGGATCAGTGTGGCCCTGCTCTTCAACCTCGCGATCTGGCTCTGGCTGGATCACAGCGCAGGCCGTGAAATTGCCAACCAGAAAGGGCTGGAGTTCCTCACCGGCTACCTCATCGAGAAAGCGCTGGCGGTGGACAACGTCTTCGTCTGGCTGATGCTGTTTGGCTACTTTGCCATTCCGGCCGAGCTGCAGCGTCGGGTACTGCTCTACGGGGTACTGGGTGCCATCGTGATGCGTGCCGGTATGGTGTTCGCGGGCAGCTGGCTCATCGAGCAGTTCCACTGGATCCTCTACCTGTTTGGCGCTTTCCTGCTGCTGACTGGTGCCAAGATGCTGTGGGCGGCCGACAAGGAGCCGGACTTGGCCAACAACCCGCTGCTGGGCTGGATGCGCCGTCGCTTCAAGGTGACCGAGACCCTGGAAGGGGAGAAGTTCTTCGTCTGGCGTGACGGTGTGCGTTATGCCACCCCGCTGCTGCTGATTTTGGTGCTGGTGGAGGTGAGCGATCTCATCTTCGCGGTGGACAGTATTCCGGCCATCTTCGCGGTGACCACGGATCCCTTCATCGTGCTGACCTCCAACATCTTCGCCATCATGGGTCTGCGTGCCATGTACTTCCTGCTGGCCGGTGTGGCTGATCGCTTCGCTCTGCTGAAGTACGGTCTGGCGCTGATCCTGATGTTTATCGGGGTCAAGATGCTGCTGCTGGATATCTTCAAAATCCCGACCGGCATTGCGCTTGGCGTAGTCGCGCTGATCCTGCTGGCATCCATGGGGCTGAGTCTGTTTGTGACCCGTAAAAAAGCCGCTTGAGCGCGGCAGACAATGAAGTAATAACAGCAAGGGCTCCAGTGGGAGCCCTTTTTCATGTCGCGTATCAGCGTTTGATCTTTTTGGGGTTGGTGTAGCCCCAGATGGTGTACATGTCCGCCAACAGGGCGCCGTTGTACTCTTCCAGATCAGCCTGTTTCACTTCGGCCTCACCCTGACGGCCAAACAGCACCACCTCATCACCGGGTTTCACCCCTTTGAGATCAGTGACGTCCACCATGATGGTGTTCATGGAGGTCTTGCCGACCACCGGTACCTTCTGACCCTGGATCAGCACATAGGCCTTGTTGCTCAGCGCACGGCGGTAGCCATCGGAGTAGCCCAGCGGCAGGTTGGCGAGCCAGGAGTCGCGCTTGAGGGTGAAGGTGCGGTCATAGCCGACGGTGTTGCCGGCCGGGTAGTGGTTGACCGAGGCGACCTGGGTCTTGAATGCCATCACCCGCTTGTATTCGGTGTAGGAGGGGATGGAGTCGCCGTAGAGCAGGCCACCCGGGCGCACCATGTCGAAGTAGGCATCCGGCACTTCCAGGGTAGCGAAGGAGTTGGCGGCGTGGATGGTGATCTTGCTGCGATCCAGCTTGCCCGCTTCCAGCAGCCACTGGGAGTCCAGTTTGAACTGGGCCAGCCCCATCTTGACGTCCTCTTTCTCCTCCACCGGGAAGTGGGTCATGATGCCGACCGGGGTGATCCCCTTGAGCTTGAGCATGGCCAGCGCATCCTGCTTGGCATCGGCTAGACGCAGGTCGATGCCGTTGCGGCTCATGCCAGCAGAGTTGAGACCTATGTGTACCGGAATATTGGTGTGGTGGCGCTGGGCGATGTCAGCGATCCCCTGGGCACTCACCAGACTGCCGATGAGCTCTTCCATCTTGTAGGGCAGCGCCTGCTCGACCTCATCCGGCGTGGCGGCACGCACCCGCATCAGACGGCCGGTAAAGCCCTTCTCGCGGGCGACGCGGGCCTCTTCGTTGCTGGCGATGCCGATACAGGGGATATTGGCCTTGACCACGGAGGGGACCAGCAGGTCGATGCCATGACCATAGGCGTCGGCCTTCATGATGGCGCAGATCTGCGGACCCTTGTCACCGAGGCGATCCTTGAGGGTCTGGATATTGTGTTCGAAGGCGCCCAGATCCACTTCCAACCAGGCGTTGCTGGCGGTTTGCTCCTGACCGTTGCGATGATCCGTCGCAAGGGGCAGATAGGGAGCCGCAACGGCTTGGCCCGCGAGCAGGCCGAAGATCAGGGTGGCCAATAGCGTTTTCTTGTGCATGGTGATTCCTTTTTGTTGTTCGCGTTGGATAGTTTGGATGAGAGCGTCAACATTGGCTGTGGTCTAACGACAACTTGTTGTTATTATTATGATCTTTGTCACTCTCAACAGGCGCTGACTGGTTGGGAGTCTACCGCAACACGGGGTCGGCTGACACTTGTCAGGGGAAGAAAATGGTCAATCTTGAGTTACGTTTGCCACCACCGCTGATCTTCCTGCTCTGTGCGGGAACCATGTGGTGGCTAAGAGGGGAGAGCCAGCCCGGTATCTGGGCAATGGTGCTGATGGCTGCGCTGATCGTGGTAGGGGCCATCATGGGCCTTGGCGCCCTGCAACGGTTTCGTCACCATCAGACCACTGTCAGTCCCACCAGGCCTCAGCACACCAGTCGTCTGGTGACCTGTGGCGTCTATCGTGTCAGCCGCAATCCCATGTATCTGGGGTTGCTCTGCTGGCTTGCCGCCTGGGGCTGTTATCTCGGTGGAGGTTGGGTTTGGGCTGGGCCGATCGTGCTGGTGGCCTGGTTGACCCGTTTCCAGATCCTGCCGGAGGAGCGGCTGCTGCGCGCCCGCTTCGGTGATGAGTATGTGGATTATTGCCAGCGCGTTCGCCGCTGGTGCTGAAGGGCAGTGATCTGTGCGGGGTGAGCGGATAAACCAGATGGGTTGCCGCGGATAAAGAGAACCCCGGGCTGGCCCGGGGTTCTCGCTGGTGGCAGATTAGAACATATCGTCCTTCTCGTCCTTGGTGGGTTCGAGGCTCCAGCCAGTGGCATCGCTGCTGCTGGCAATCTGTCCCTTCTCTTTCCACAGCTTGATCTTGAGGCGCAGGTTGTTGGCCGAGTCGGCGTTCTTCACTGCTTCCTCCTCCTCGATCACCCCTTCCACCACCAGATCGAACAGGGCGCTGTCGAAGGTGACCATGCCGAGCGCCTTGGATTTTTCCATCACCTCTTTCAGGCCGCCAAATTCGCCGCGCTTGATCATGTCACGGATGGTGTGGGTGCCGAGCATGATCTCCACCGCGGCCCGGCGGCCGCCATCGGTAGTTTTCACCAGCCGCTGGGAGACAAAGGCCTTGAGGTTGTTGCCCAGATCGTTGAGCAACTGCGGGCGGCGCTCCTCGGGGAAGAAGTTGATGATGCGATCCAGCGCCTGGTTGGCGTTGTTGGCGTGCAGGGTGGAGATGGCAAGGTGGCCGGTTTCGGAGAAGGCCAGCGCATGCTCCATGGTCTCGCGGTCGCGAATTTCGCCGATCAGGATCACATCCGGTGCCTGACGCAGGGTGTTTTTCAGGGCAGCGTGGAAGCTGCGGGTATCGACCCCCACCTCCCGTTGGTTGATGATGCTCTTGCGGTGGCGGTGAACGAACTCCACCGGATCTTCGATGGTGATGATGTGGCCGCCGCTGTTGCGGTTGCGGTGGTCGATCAGCGCCGCCAGCGAGGTCGATTTGCCCGAGCCGGTACCGCCGACAAACAGCACCAGACCCCGTTTCTCCATGATGGTGTCGAGCAGCACGGGCGGAAGTTTCAGGTCTTCAAAACGGGGGATTTCGGTCTTGATGTTGCGCGCCACCAGGGAGACTTCGTTGCGCTGCTTGAAGATGTTGACCCGAAAGCGGCCGATCTGGGGCAGGGAGATGGCGAGGTTCATCTCCAGCTCCTTGTCAAACTGCAGTTTCTGCTCGCCATCCATGATCTCGGCGGCGATCCGTGCCACCTCTCCCGGCTCCAGCGGCGTTTCATTCAGGGGGCGCAGGCCGCCGTTGAACTTGGCGCAGGGAGGGGCGCCGGTCGACAGATAGAGGTCTGAGCCATCCTGCTTGGCCAGGATCTGTAACATGTCTCGCAATTCCATTTTTTTGCCTCTTCGATCAATGAGATGCCATGAGCGGGATGATATTGAGTGTACAGCGTCAGGCGCCGGTCAGTTTCTCGCGAAAGACAAAAAAGACTGCACCCATAATGCAGAGCCCCGCCCAGAGGTAGTCCCATTTCAGGTCTTCCTTGAGATAGAAGATAGAGAAGGGGACGAATACGGTGAGGGTGATCACTTCTTGCAGAATTTTCAGTTGCCCCACACTCATCACCGTATGGCCGATGCGGTTGGCGGGCACCTGCAACAGGTATTCGAACAGGGCGATGCCCCAGCTCACCAGCGCGGCAATGATCCAGGGTTTGTGGTTCATGCTCTTGAGATGAGCGTACCAGGCGAAAGTCATGAAGACGTTGCTGCACAGCAGCAGGCCGATACTGGCGAAAATCGGGTTCATAGGGTTCTCCTTTAAAATCCGGCGCATTTTATCCCTGAACCACGGGTTTTCATACGTGGTGCGGAAGGGTATTTTTAACCAACAAGATCGGGCCGTGCGAGGTATGCGACGGGATGGGCAAGTTAAGTTGGATAGCGTTGTTACTGTTATTTGCCATGCCGGTGCGAGCGACCTCGACGCTGACGGTGGCCACCGATCTGTGGCCGCCGTTTCGCATCCTGCAGCCGGATGGCCGGTTTTACGGGCTGGACATGGATATTCTGCAACAGCTGGAGAGCCGCAGTGGCATTCGCTTCAAGGTGAAACGGATGCCTTGGGGACGGGCGCTCAAGCAGATGCAGACCGGTAGGGTCGATCTGATGATTGGGCTCGCCTATACCGCCGAGCGAGCGCAGTTCATCGACTATCTGCAGCCTCCCTACTACCAGTGCTGGCCCGCGTTTTACGGTAAGCCGGTCAATGTGGCCCGGATCCACCAATACCGCGACCTGCAGGGGGTGAAGGTGGGCTATGTGCTCAACTCCGCCTACTTTGAGCCCTTCAACTCTGACAGTCGCCTCGACAAGCACGGGGTGCCCACCGAGGAACAGTTGCTGCGCATGGTACAGCGCGGCCACCTGCCGCTGATGATTGGCACTGACTGTCAAGTGGACTATGCCCTGAGTCAGGGAAATGCCAACCGGGTGAGCAAGGCGGATTACCGCCCCGCCAGTCCGGTGACCCTCTATCTGGGGATGAGCAAGCACTCACCTCACCAGTCGCTGCGCCAGCCGTTGTTGGTGGCGCTGCAAAATCTGGTAGCCAGTGGCGAGATAAGCGTGATGGCCAAGCGTTACCAGCCTTGACCTTGGGTGGCAAGCCGCTGTTATCATGCCCTTTTCCTGCTTCCCCCCGGCTCTGCGACAGGGCCGGGGATAAAGCCTAGTTATTGTCGGGGATCATCCTTGTACCTCTCCCTTATCGCCCGCCAGCAGCGTTGGCAGCGGCGCTGGCTGTTTGGCCTGACGCTGCTGACCCTGTTGCTGTTTCTCTTCTCCCTCATCTGGGGCGAGTTTGTGCTGCTGCCCTGGCAGCCCCTTGGCGATCTCGAACAGCGCATCCTGCTGGAGCTGCGGCTGCCGCGTGCCTTGCTGGCCCTGCTGGCAGGCGCTGCGCTCGCCTGTGGCGGCGCCGTGTTGCAGGTAATGCTGCACAATCCGGTGGCGGAGCCCGGGCTACTTGGCGTCTCGAGCGGAGCAGGACTGGCCGCCATGGTGGCGATGGCGGTGGCCAAATCCCTCGGCCTCTATCTGCCCGGCTGGGGGCTGTCGCTGGCGGCCTTTGGTGGCGCGCTGCTGGTGACCATGCTGCTCATTCGGTTGGCTCGCCGCGCACGTCTCGGCCATGCCCGCTTGCTGCTGTTTGGCGTGGCCATCGGTATTCTCACCAATGCCGCCATGACCTGGCTGATGTACTTTGCCGACGACGGCTCCTTGCGTGAATTCATGTTCTGGATGATGGGCAGCCTCTCTTACGGCAGCCAGCAGTTCGGCTGGTGGTGGCTGGTGCTGCCGCTCACTCTGGGCTGGCTATGCTGGCAGGGCAAGGCGCTGCAACAGTTGCTGCTGGGGGAAACCCAGGCCCGCCTGATGGGGATGGATGTGGACAGGATGCGGGTGCGGCTGGTGCTGGCGGTCTGCCTGCTCACCGGTGTGGCGGTGTCGCTGTGCGGCGTGATCGGTTTTGTCGGGCTGGTGGTGCCCCATCTGCTGCGGCTCTGTGGCGGTAGCGATCAACGCTTCCTGCTACCTGCCTCGGCACTGGGGGGCGGGGCTCTGCTGCTGGCCGCCGACCTGTTAGCGCGCTCGGCACTCAGTGCCGGTGAGTTGCCCATCGGGGTGATTACCGCCTCGGTGGGGGCGCCGCTCTTTATCTACCTGCTATTGAGGCAAACTGCCGATGATGCGGCATGAATATCTGCATGATTTGGTCGGTGCGCGCACTCTCCTTATTTACCCGTTGTTGAGGCAAGATGCCGATGTCGCCTGCTGATCCCACCTCTGTTGCTGCTCTTGCGGCTGCCCCGCTGCTGGAGGCGCATGCACTCGCCATTGCCGGTCGGCTCTCCCCCCTCGATCTGCGCTGGCATGGCAGCCAGCTGGTGGCACTGCTCGGCCCCAATGGCAGTGGCAAGTCGACCCTGCTCGGCGCGTTGGCGGGGATCTTGCCCGCTGAAGGCACCGTCCTGCTGGGTGGGGAAGTGCTCACTGACCTGAGTTGGCCCGAGCTTGCCAAACGGCGCGCTATGTTGCCCCAGCGCCAGCCCCAGCTGTTTCATATTCCGGTGTTTCAGGTGCTGAGTCTGGGGCTCGATGAGGCGGTTGCGCCCGCCAGACAAAACGAGGCGATCGGGGCGCTGTGTGAGGCGCTGGAGTTGGAGGCTTTGTTGGCACGGGACTTCAGCCGCTTGTCGGGGGGCGAGCAGCAGCGGGTGCTGATTGCCCGCACTCTGCTGCAGGTATGGCCTAGCCTCAATCCAGCCGGCAAGGTGTTGTTGCTGGATGAGCCGCTGGCTGGGCTCGACCTTCATCACCAGCTGGCGCTGTTGCGCTTGCTGAAAAAGTTGGCCGTGCAGGGACTGCTGGTGATGCTCGCCATCCACGATATCAATCTGGCCATCGACTGGGCCGACCGCATCCTATGTCTGCAACAGGGCGCTGTGGTGCGTGAAGGGGGCGTCGAGTTGGTGGATGAGGCGCTACTGGCGCAGGTATTCCAGATCCGCACCGACCGCATCGAAGCCGCGGGCCGGGTCTGGTTTATGCCCAGTTTGTAAGCGGGTTGTAGAGGAAAGAGTGCGCGTGTAGGGTCGATTAGCGAAGAGTAATCGGCCGACAGCAAGAAGAAGGGGCCGGTATCAAAAATACCGGCCCCTTTGGTTTTATTCGCAGTTCAAACTTGTTTGCTCTGGCCGAAGGGTGATGTCGCAGTCGTTACCGCAGGTTTGCTTTGTTCAACCGCACCTGCGCCGCCTCTGCCAGCATGGCCAGCAGGGTTTCGGTATCGTTCCATGACAGGCAGGCATCGGTGATGCTCTGGCCAAAGGTGGCTGCGCAGCCGTTTTCCACATCCTGACGCCCTTCCACCAGGAAGCTTTCTGCCATGATGCCGGCGATACCGGTACGGCCACGGCGCAGCTGATCGCAGATATCTTGCGCCACCAGCAGCTGACGACGGTGATCCTTCATGCTGTTGCCGTGGCTGAAATCGACCACCAGACGCTCCGGCAGTCCTACATCGGCCAGCGCTTCACACGCTTCATCGACACTGGCTGTGTCGTAGTTGGGCCTGTGGCCACCACGCAGGATCACATGACCAAAGGGGTTACCGGCGGTGCGGTAGATGGTCATCTTGCCGTCCTTGTCCGGCGAATAGAAGATGTGGCTGTGACGTGCGGCGCGCACCGCATCAATGGCGATGCGGGTGTTGCCGTCGGTGCCATTCTTGAAGCCGACCGGGCAGGAGAGAGCCGAAGCCATCTCGCGGTGCACCTGGGATTCGGTGGTGCGCGCGCCGATGGCTCCCCAGGTGATGAGGTCGGCAATATACTGGCCGGTCACCATATCGAGGAATTCGGTGGCGGTGGGCATGCCGATTTCGTTGATGTCGACCAGCAGTTTGCGCGCCAGTTTCAGCCCTTCGTTGACGTCGAAGCTGCCATCGAGGCGCGGATCGTTGATCAGCCCCTTCCAGCCGACGATGGTGCGCGGCTTCTCGAAGTAGGTGCGCATCACGATGCAGAGGCTCGCTTTGTACTGCTCGCGCAGAGCATTGAGACGCAGGGCATACTCGCGAGCAGCAGCGGGATCATGGATGGAGCAGGGGCCGACGATGACCAGCAGGCGCTGATCGTCTCCGGCCAGAATGGCTTCCACTTCGCGACGGGCATCCAGCAGATTCTGGGCAATGGTATCGGTGATCGGAAACGCGTGTGCGAGCTCGCTCGGAGTGATCAGTGACTCCAGGCGACGGGTGCGCAATTCATCTGTGTGAATGGACATACAACTCAAGTCTCGAGTGGGTGGTGTCAGCCGCAAGGGGCGAAAAAGCAAAGAGATAAAATAAAGCAAAAGTCCCCTGATTGAAACCTTGGGGGGCTCTGATAGGATGTGAGGCCAAAATCGATTCCAAATGAGGTAGATAGCGTGGCAAAGCCAGGGGCAACCGGGGTCACCCGCATCATCAACGCAACCGGTTACAGCATCAAGGGGCTCAAGTCAGCCTGGATTAATGAGGCGGCGTTTCGGCAGGAGCTGATGCTGATCCTGTTGCTGATGCCACTGGCCTTCTGGCTGGGGGATTCTCTCAACCAGATCCTGCTGCTTATCGTCATCAGCTGGCTGGTGGTGATCGTCGAGATCCTCAACTCCGCCATCGAAGCCGTGGTTGACAGGGTTGGCTCCGAGCATCACGAGCTCTCCGGCCGCGCCAAGGATCTCGGTTCTGCTGCGGTGTTTATCGCGCTGGCCCTCAATGCGCTGGTTTGGGGCGCGCTGGTAGGCCGCAATCTGTTGGGCTGGTGGTAGATCACATATCTTGCGGGTGCGTTTGCACCCTCTCTCCGGGAGAGGGCAGGGTGAGGGTTGAATCTTCTGCCCCTCATCCCCAACCCTTCTCCCGCGAGGGGAGAAGGGGGCAAAAGCGCCAAGACGCGGACGTGCGTTGAGCATCGCATCATAAAAAAGCCCGTCATCACGACGGGCTTTTTGCTGGGTGGCTCTGCAGGTTAATCAGTGCAGGATGCGGGCGCGGATGGTGCCGCTGATCTCCTTGAGCTTGGCGAGCGCCTTCTCGCTGTGCTCGGTCTCCACGTCGATCACCACGTAACCGATATGACTGCTGGTCTGCAGGTATTGACCGGCGATGTTGATCCCCTCTTCGGCGAAGATCTGGTTGATCTTGTTCATCACGCCCGGCTGGTTGCGGTGAATGTGCAGCAGGCGGCTGGAGCCCTTGTGGCCCGGCAGCGACACCTCCGGGAAGTTGACGGCGGAGAGGGTGGAGCCGTTGTCGGAGTATTTGACCAGCTTGTTGGCCACTTCCAGCCCGATGTTCTCCTGCGCTTCATGGGTGGTGCCACCGATGTGCGGGGTAAGGATGACGTTCTCCAGCCCACGCAGCGGGCTTTGGAACTCCTCGTCATTGGACTTGGGCTCGACCGGGAAGACGTCGATGGCGGCGCCGGCGATATGGCCGCTCTTGATGACGTCTGCCAGCGCGTCGATATCCACCACGGTACCGCGGGCGGCGTTGATGAAGATGGCGCCCGGTTTCATCATCCGCAGCTGCTCGGCACCGATCATGTTCTTGGTGGAGGCGGTCTCCGGCACGTGCAGGCTGATGACGTCAGACATATTGAGCAGCTCGATCATGCTCGGCACCTGAATGGCGTTACCCAGCGAGAGCTTGTTCTCGATATCGTAGTAATAAACCTTCATGCCGATGCTCTCGGCGATGATGCCAAGCTGGGTACCGATGTGGCCATAGCCGATGATGCCAAGCTTCTTGCCGCGCGCTTCCACCGAGCGATTGGCCAGTTTTTCCCACACGCCGCGATGGCACTTGGCGTTTTTCTCGGGGATGCCGCGCAGCAGCAGCAGGATCTCACCCAGTACCAGCTCGGCGACCGAGCGGGTGTTGGAGAAGGGGGCGTTGAAGACCGGAATGCCGCGGATCTGGGCCGCTTCCAGCTCGACCTGGTTGGTGCCGATGCAGAAGCAGCCGATGGCGACCAGCTTGTTGGCGGCGTCGAGTACCTTCTCGGTGATCTGGGTGCGGGAGCGCAGCCCGATGAAATGAACGTCGCGGATCTGCTCGATCAGCTCCTCTTCGGAGAGCGAGGTCTTCAGATATTCCACACTGGTGTAACCTGCGGCACGAAAGGTCTCTACGGTGTTGGGATGGACTCCCTCCAGCAGCAGAACCTTGATTTTATCCTTGTCCAACGAAAACTTGGCAGTCATGACGATCCCTCTGTATGTGCAAACGTAAGTGCAGATTTGGTGTGCGAAGAAAACCGTAAAGTAGCAAAAACGTTTGGGAGAGGGAATATTTGTGACGAAAGTCAAATTCTTTGAAGTTATCAACGATTGTTGTAAACATCCGTATGCAACTTGTTGAGGGATAAATAAAAACGGCGCCATCAGGCGCCGTCATTTATTCACAGTGCAATGTTTGGGTCAGTATCCCATCCCGGGGGCCAATCAACGCCGCTGCTGCTCCAGAACGGGCAGAGTGGCGATGGCGGACGAGGGACTATGCCGCTGCACTGTGCCATCGGGGTCGGGATTACTGGGTAATCACGCCATCCGGCGTACCGATCAGGACCACATCGGCGCCACGGGCGGCGAACAGGCCGTTGGTGACGGTGCCTACGATGGCGTTGAGCTGCACTTCCAGCGCCTTGGCGTCGGTAATGGCCATGCCTTTCACATCCAGAATGTGGTTGCCGTTGTCGGTGACCACCCCTTCACGCCAGACCGGGTTGCCACCCAGTTTGCGGATTTCGCGGGCCACGTATTCGCGGGCCATCGGGATCACTTCCACCGGCAGCGGGAACTGGCCCAGCACCTCGACGGTTTTGGTGTTGTCGATGATGCAGATGAACTTGTCAGCCACGGCGGCAACAATTTTCTCGCGGGTCAGGGCCGCGCCACCGCCCTTGATCATGTCGCGGGTGCCGTTGATCTCGTCGGCGCCATCCACATAGACGGAGAGGGCGTCGATCTCGTTGAGATCATACACGGTGATGCCGAAGCCCTTGAGGCGCTCGGTGGAGGCCACGGAGCTGGATACCGCCCCCTTGATCTCGTCCTTCATGGTCGCCAGCGCGTCGATAAAGTGGTTGACGGTAGAGCCGGTACCCACCCCGACGATGGTGCCGGGAACCACATACTTGAGCGCAGCCCAACCGGCCGCCTTCTTCATTTCATCTTGAGTCATGATCGTTCCTTAAGAAAAAAGCGGGCGCATTATATCCAACCCTGTACCCCGTCGCGACCTTGTTGCTCACGTTCCTGGGTAAAAAGCGGTGATTGGTAAATCGTTTGCCTGTTTAATCTGCGTTTGCGCGCACAAAGCCGGGCCAGCTGGCCAAAAACCGCCTATTCAAAGCGCCAGCAGTAGCTTGGGGTGATGATCTGGGGCAGTGGCACATCCCACTCCTCTTGCGGAACCGCATCCACCTGCTGGCAGTCGTGGGCAATACCGAGTGGCTTGGGGCCCAGCTTGTGCTCATGCCAGATGGCGAGGGTGCGATCGTAGTAGCCGCCCCCCATGCCAAGGCGATTGCCCTGGGCATCGAAGGCCACCAGCGGGGTGCAAATCAGGTCGAGGGTGCTGTGGGGCACCACCTGCAGGATATCCAGCTCCGGCTCTTCGATGCCGTAGCGGTTGCGCACCATGGGGCTGGTGGCGGTGTAGCGCAAAAAGAGCAGGTGACCCGGGGTGAAGGGGTGGAGCACCGGCAGGTAAACCTCTTTGTGCTGGGCCCACAGCCAGTGGATGGTGGGCAGGGGATTGATCTCCCCGTCATTGGCCAGATAGAGGGCAATGCGTTTGGCGGCGAGGATCTCGGGGTGTTGCTTGAACTGGGCCAGCAGCTGTTGGGCCGCCGCTTGCTGCTCGGCCGGACTCAGATTTTTGCGGCGTTGACGAACCAGTTGGCGCAGGGATTGACGTTCGGGTTGGGATTCATGCATGGGGAACCTCTGGTATAGCTGCGCATCGATGGCTTGAACGCGCTCTACCTTAGCACATTCACTCTGGACGTTAAGGGGTGACAGGGGAACTCCCGCCCCGGACGGCTGATGCCCGGGACGGTAGGATAAATGCTGGCGGATCCGTTAGTGAGCCAACAAGGGCCAGGGTGTGGCCCCTGTTGACAGCATGTCGGCGCGTCAGCGTCGGGTCTGTTACTTGTCAGCCTTGCTGCGCATCTGATGTTTCACGAACACGGCAATCAGTGCCGCCACAGCGAGCGCCATCGGATAGAAACTCATGCTCACCACCGCCAGCGGCGAGAGGGCGAAGATGGAGCCCAGCAGCAGCGCCTGTGCGCCCCAGGGGAGCAGACCCTGTACCACGCAGGAGAAGATATCGAGCATGGAGGCGGCGCGGCGCGGGGTGACACCGTGGTGCTCGGCCAGATCCCGGGCTACCTTGCTGGCGACGATAATGGCCACCGTGTTGTTGGCGGTGCAGAGGTTGGTGAGGCTCACTACCCCGGCGATGCCGAGCTCGGCAGCTTTCTCGTTCTGTTCACCGTTGTGCTCGCGAGTGAAGCGGGCAATCAGGGCGCTGATGCGCTCGCTGATCCAGGCCAGCCCCCCCTGACGCTCCATCAGGGCGCCGAGGCCACCGATCAGCATTGAGAGCAGGAAGATCTCCTGCATGCCGGTAAAGCCCTGATAGATATCCTTGCTGAACTGACCGATGGCGTAGCCGTTGATCATGCCCACTGCACCGGCGGCCAGAATGCCGATCCCCAGTACCACGAACACATTCACCCCGGCGAGCGCCAGCCCCAGAATGAGCAGGTAAGGCATCACCTTGAACAGCTCGATGGCAGTGTCGTTGGCAGGGGCTTCACCCACAGACCCCAGGGTCAGATAGAGCAGGATCACCGTGATGGCGGCGGGGGCGGCAATCTTGAAGTTCTCGCGGAACTTGTCCTTCATCTCGCAGCCCTGGCTGCGGGTGGCCGCAATGGTGGTGTCGGAGATGATGGAGAGGTTATCGCCAAACATGGCGCCGGAGAGAATGGTGCCTGCCATCAGCACCGGATCGATACCGGCTGCCTGCGCCACGCCAAGGGCCACCGGCGCTACGGCACCAATGGTGCCCATGGAGGTGCCCATGGCGGTAGCAATAAAGGCAGAGATCAGGAACAGCCCGGGCAACAGCGCCCAGCCGGGGATGAGCGACAGACCCAGCGCCACAGTGGCATCAACCCCGCCGGTGGCCTTGGCCACGCTGGCGAAGGCCCCCGCCAGCAGATAGATAAGGCACATCGCCATGATGTTGCTGTGGCCGACCCCTTTGAAAAAGGTCTCCAGATTGCTGTTGAAGCCCTCTTTGCCAAGCAGCAGGGCGAGCATCACGGCAGGCAGGGCCGCCACGGGGGCGGGCAGCTGATAGAAGGCGAACTCGACCCCCTGCAGGGTCAGCCAGGTACCGGTACCGATAAAGAGTGCGAGAAAAACCAGAAGTGGCAGCAAGGCCCTGGCACTGGGTTGAGTCTGGATCATGTGTTCCTCTGAAATTGAACAATGACCTCCTGTCATGAACTGCTTTGTGCCTGTATCGGATAGGGATAGGGGGAAAACAGGGCGGGCATCCTGCCGCATTGGGGGGCCCACAGTAGTGAGTCAACCCTGCAAGGTCAAGATAGACGTCCAGACGGATAGGTGTTTTTGTTTGGTGATTTTGTCTGTGTGAATAAATCCGTCAAATATTCTGATTTATCCAATATTTCCGTTTATATGTCGAGGTGGTGTGGCGGCGCAGAGTGAGCTTTTCAAAGCGGGCGCGGGCTGGTAAAACGGTCTCTTTCCATAATAAAGAGATGAGAGGGTGGAGATGGACAATCCGATCCGTGTGGCCGTGATGGGCTGTAATGGTCGTATGGGCAAGGTGCTGCTGGAGGCCATTACTCATGCCGATGGCGTGGTGGTCGGGGCAGCGCTGGAGCGGCCGGGCTCTGCGGTGATCGGTCTCGATGCCGGTGAGCTCAACGGGCTGGGCCATCTGGGGGTGGCGATCAGCGACAGTCTCGACAAGGTGCGCGATGAGTTTGATCTTATCATCGACTTCACCCGCCCCGAGGTGACGCTGGCCAACCTGGCTTTTGCGCTGGCCCACCACAAGCAGATGGTGATCGGTACCACCGGCTTTGACGAGGCAGGCAAGGCCGCCCTGAAAGAGGCAGGCAAGCAGATCGGTATCGTGTTCGCCTCCAACTACTCGGTCGGGGTCAACCTGGTGTTCAAGCTGCTGGAGCAGGCCGCCAAGGTGATGGGGGACTACACCGATATCGAGATCATCGAAGGCCACCATCGCCATAAGGTGGATGCGCCGTCTGGCACCGCGCTCTCCATGGGCGAAGTGGTCGCCAAAACGCTGGGCCGGGATCTCAAGGAGTGTGCAGTCTATGGCCGCGAAGGGATCACTGGCGAGCGGGATCGCAACACTATCGGCTTTGCCACCATCCGCGCCGGTGATCTGGTGGGGGAGCACACCGTCATGTTTGCCGACATCGGCGAGCGGGTGGAGATCAGCCACAAGGCCTCCAGCCGCCTGACCTTCGCCAACGGTGCGGTGCGGGCTGGCAAGTGGCTTGGCCAGCAGAGTGCCGGTCTTTATGACATGCAGGATGTGCTTAATCTGAAGTGATGCCTCTGTGCGGCACGCTTGTGCGACTGGTACCCAGTGAAGAACCCCGGCTTGCCGGGGTTTTTGCTGCCTGCCATCCAGAGTGTGTGAAAAATAAGGCTCTTCCGCTGTTTTATCTCTGAATGCCTCATAAATCGCATTATTGATTTATCCTCCAGATTTTTCCTTTCTGAATGTCATCGCCAGGTAAAGGATTTGAGCATCTTTATGGCTGATGCAGCCATTTTTTTACACATCACGAAAAAGATTAAAAATTCAAACGAAGAAAAACGTTTTCTATTTTTCTTGTTCAATCTTGTCACCGAAAAGAAGTCGGATTCATCATTAATCATTTTTATTTTAAAAATAATTGCATTGTTTTTATTGGTTTTTTTGTTGTTTTTTGTCGCTATTACGGGCTTGGTGGTGTCTTTTGGTAGTGGTTTTTCCTTTTCTTTCGTGAGAGGGGGTTGCAAAGCAATGGAGTGCATAGATAATGGGTAATGTTGCTTGTTTATTGAATTTAGATGCATTTCATCTGAGAAAAGACGTTGAAATGCCACTTTTTTTAAGTAGAATGCGCCCAATTTGCCAGAAATCTGCCGGGTTCGAGTCCTGTCCAAGACCGGAACCGAGCCCGCAACACCCAGGTAAATTGCTGAATTTAAAGCTAAATAACTGGAGGTTGTCTTGAATCACACTGCATTGCTAGTGCTGGAAGATGGAACTGTGTTCAAAGGCGTGTCGATAGGCGCCGAGGGATGTTCCGTTGGTGAAGTGGTTTTCAATACGTCGATGACGGGCTATCAGGAAATCCTCACCGATCCCTCTTATTCCCGTCAGATAGTCACCCTCACTTACCCCCATATAGGCAACACCGGCACCAACAGCGAAGATGAAGAGTCCAGTCAAATCCACGCTCAGGGATTGATCATCCGGGACCTTCCGATACTTGCCTCCAATTTCCGCAATCAGCAATCCCTCTCCGAATACCTCAAGTCTCACAACATCGTTGGCATCGCCGACATCGACACCCGTAAACTGACCCGCATCCTGCGCGAGAAAGGCGCCCAGGCTGGCTGCATTCTGGCGGGCAAGCAGATAGATGAAGGGTTCGCCCTCGAGCAGGCTCGCGCCTTCCCCGGTCTGAAGGGGATGGACTTGGCCAAAGAGGTGACGGTTGGTGAGGCGTACAACTGGACCGAAGGGAGCTGGCAGCTTGGCAAGGGGCACGTCACCCCGGATGCCGACCAGCTCAAATACCACGTGGTGGCCTATGACTTTGGCGTCAAGCGCAACATCCTGCGGATGCTGGTTGACCGTGGCTGCCGCCTGACTGTGGTACCGGCCAAGACACCGGCCGCCGAAGTTCTGGCGATGAACCCGGATGGCATCTTCCTCTCCAACGGCCCCGGCGACCCCGAGCCCTGCGACTACGCCATCGAGGCCATCAAGGCTTTCCTCAATACCAACACGCCGGTATTCGGCATCTGTCTGGGCCACCAGCTGCTGGGTCTGGCCTCCGGTGCCAAGACTGTCAAGATGAAGTTTGGCCACCACGGTGCCAACCACCCGGTGAAGAGCCTCGATGAAAACACCGTGATGATCACTGCCCAGAACCACGGTTTTGCGGTAGACGAGAACAGCCTGCCGGATTGCCTGCGCGCCACCCACGTCTCCCTGTTCGACGGGTCGCTGCAAGGCATCCATCGCACCGACCGTCCGGCCTTCAGCTTCCAGGGTCACCCCGAAGCGAGCCCGGGCCCGCACGATTGTGCCGGTCTCTTTGACCACTTTATTGAATTGATCAAGCAGTATCGCGCTTAAGAGGAAAAGAGAAGCCATGCCAAAACGTAACGACCTTCAGAGCATCCTGATCCTCGGCGCCGGCCCCATCGTCATCGGCCAGGCCTGCGAATTTGACTACTCCGGCGCCCAGGCGTGCAAAGCCCTGCGCGAGGAGGGCTACCGCGTCATTCTGGTGAACTCCAACCCTGCCACCATCATGACCGACCCGGAGATGGCGGACGCCACCTACATCGAGCCCATTACCTGGGAAGTGGTGCGCGAAATCATCAAGAAAGAGCGCCCGGACGCCATCCTGCCCACCATGGGCGGCCAGACCGCACTGAACTGCGCACTGGATCTGGAGAAGCACGGCGTGCTGGCCGAGTTCGGTGTCGAGATGATCGGCGCCACTGCCGATGCCATCGACAAGGCCGAAGATCGCCGTCGCTTTGACATCGCCATGAAGAGCATCGGCCTCGAGTGCCCGCGCGCCGGTATCGCCCACAACATGGAAGAGGCGTGGGGCGTGCAGCAGATGGTCGGTTTCCCCTGCATCATCCGTCCCTCCTTTACCATGGGCGGCTCGGGCGGCGGCATCGCCTACAACACCGAAGAGTTCGTCGAGATCTGCGAGCGCGGTCTGGACTTGTCGCCGACCAAAGAGCTGCTCATCGATGAGTCGCTGATCGGCTGGAAAGAGTACGAGATGGAGGTGGTGCGGGATCGCAACGACAACTGCATCATCGTCTGCGCCATCGAAAACTTCGACCCCATGGGTATCCACACCGGTGACTCCATCACGGTCGCGCCAGCCCAGACGCTGACCGACAAGGAGTACCAGCTGATGCGCAACGCCTCCATGGCGGTGCTGCGCGAGATCGGCGTCGAGACCGGCGGCTCCAACGTCCAGTTCGGTATCAACCCGAAAGATGGCCGCATGGTCATCATCGAGATGAACCCGCGGGTGTCGCGCTCTTCTGCGCTGGCCTCCAAGGCGACCGGCTTCCCCATCGCCAAGATCGCGGCCAAGCTCGCCATCGGTTACACCCTCGACGAGCTGATGAACGACATCACCGGCGGTCGCACTCCGGCCTCCTTCGAGCCGGCCATCGACTACGTGGTCACCAAGGTGCCGCGCTTCAACTTCGAGAAGTTCGCCGGAGCCAACGACCGCCTGACCACCCAGATGAAATCGGTCGGTGAAGTGATGGCCATTGGCCGCAACTTCCAGGAGTCTTTGCACAAGGCGCTGCGCAGCCTCGAGACCGGCAAAACCGGCTTCGACCCCATGGTTGACCTCAATGCCCCGGACTCCCTGACCCGCATTCGTCACGAGCTGCAGGACGCCGGCTGCGACCGGATCTGGTACATCGCCGATGCATTCCGCGCCGGTCTCTCCATGGATGGCATCTTCAAGCTGACCAAGATTGACCCCTGGTTCCTGGTGCAAATTGAAGATCTGGTGAAGCTGGAAGAAGAGGTGAAAGAGCGCGGCATGGCCGGTCTCGATGCCGACTTCCTGCGCGCCCTCAAGCGCAAAGGCTTTGCAGATGCGCGTCTGGCCAAAATTCTCGGTGTGGCCGAAGGGGAAGTGCGCAAACTGCGCGCCCGCCACAACATCTTCCCGGTCTACAAGCGGGTCGATACCTGCGCCGCCGAGTTCGCTACCAACACCGCCTACATGTACTCCAGCTATGACGAGGAGTGCGAAGCGGTGCCGAGCAACCGCGACAAGATCATGATCATCGGCGGCGGCCCGAACCGTATCGGTCAGGGTATCGAGTTCGACTACTGCTGCGTCCACGCGGCGTTGGCCCTGCGCGAAGACGGTTACGAGACCATCATGGTCAACTGCAACCCCGAGACCGTCTCCACCGATTACGACACCTCGGATCGCCTCTACTTCGAGCCGGTGACCCTGGAAGATGTGCTCGAAATCGTGCGCATCGAAAAACCCAAGGGTGTCATCGTCCAGTACGGTGGCCAGACCCCGCTGAAACTGGCCCGCGCATTGGAAGCCAACGGCGTGCCGATCATCGGCACCAGCCCGGATGCCATCGACCGCGCCGAAGACCGCGAGCGCTTCCAGTCTGCCGTTGAGCGCCTCGGCCTCAAGCAACCGGAAAATGGCACCGTCACCGCGCTGGAGCAGGCGGTGCTGACCGCCGAGCGGATCACCTACCCGCTGGTGGTGCGCCCCTCCTACGTGCTGGGTGGCCGCGCCATGGAGATCGTCTATGACGAGACCGACCTGCGTCGCTACTTCGCCGAGGCGGTGAGCGTCTCCAACGAATCGCCGGTGCTGCTGGACCGCTTCCTGGACGATGCCACCGAGCTGGATGTGGATGCCATCTGCGACGGTACCGATGTGGTTATCGGCGGCATCATGGAGCACATCGAGCAGGCCGGTATCCACTCCGGTGACTCCGGTTGCTCCCTGCCGCCCTATACCTTGTCCAAGAAAATTCAGGACGAGATCCGCGAGCAAGTGCGCAAGCTGGCACTGGAGCTCGGTGTTATCGGCCTGATGAACGTGCAGTTTGCGGTCAAAGGCGATGATATCTACCTCATCGAAGTGAACCCGCGTGCCGCCCGTACCGTGCCGTTCGTTTCCAAGGCGACCGGTGCGCCGCTGGCCAAGATTGCCGCCCGCGTGATGGCCGGTCAGTCGCTGCAACAACAGGGCTTCACCAAAGAGATCATCCCGCCCTACTACTCGGTGAAAGAGGTGGTACTGCCGTTCGCCAAGTTCCCGGGGGTTGACCCGCTGTTGGGGCCAGAGATGCGCTCTACCGGTGAGGTAATGGGTGTGGGCAGCAGCTTTGCCGAGGCCTATGCCAAGGCGCAGCTGGGTGCCAACCACGCCGTACCGAAAGAGGGGCGCGCCCTGCTGTCGGTGCGTCACAGTGACAAGGCGCAAGTAGTCGACTTGGCTGCCAAGCTGCTGGAGCTGGGCTACGAGCTGGATGCCACTCACGGCACCGCAGTCGCACTGGGCGAGGCGAGCATCAACCCGCGTCTGGTCAACAAGGTGCACGAAGGTCGTCCGCACATTCTCGACCGTATCAAGAATGGCGAGTACACCTACATCGTCAACACCGCCGAAGGGCGGGTAGCGATCCAGGACTCCAAGCAGCTGCGTCGCGCCGCCTTGCAGAACAAAGTGGCTTATACAACCACCATGAATGAGGCGTTTGCCACCTGCATGGCCATCAGCGTGGATGCCACCGCCAACGTCAACTCGGTGCAAGAGCTGCACCAGAAGGTGAAAAACCGCTAAGCGGTTTGCCGCGGGCATCCGCCCGACTCGCCAGACGATCAACCCCCGCCAGCGATGGCGGGGGTTTCTTTTTATCTGCAGCTGACAATTTGGTTCGGGATGAGTGAGTCATTGAGAACGGTGATGAGTGCTGCATCGCAGACAGCGGATGGCGCGTGAGGTGGCAAAAGCAGACAAGGGGAGGGGATGCCGAGAGCGCGGGTTTCAACTGCAGCAGCCAATCCTCTACAATGGCGCCACTTTGCTTGTCAGTGCAGTGCCAGAGTCACTGCCTGTAGGGCCTACAAAAAATGGACATGCTTATGACCGCTTTGCCTTCCTGTCGTCTTCTCGCCTTCTGCTCTGCCTTGCTGCTGGCCGGTTGTGCCAGCGATCCTGCTTCTGCCCCTACGCCGAGCGACGCAACGGGCACCACCACTCCAGCCCCAAAAGTGACACCACCCGCCATGCAGCCGCGCAAACCGGCGGACATGAAGAGCCGCATCGTGAGGTTTTTGCCCCGCCATGTGGTCGACAAACAGGGGTGGGCCAACGACGTGGTGACGGCGCTCACCACCCAGGGGGTGACGGTCAATGATCACAACGTCTGTACCGTGCTGGCGGTGGCGGAGCAGGAGGCGACCTATCAGGCCGACCCCGTGGTGCCGGGCCTTGGCAAGATCGCCTGGAAAGAGATCAACTCACGGGCGGCCAAGCTGCTGATCCCCGAGTTTATGGTGCGGGCCGCGCTCTCCATCAACTCGCCGACCGGCAAGAGCTACGCCGAGCGGATCGACAAGTTGCGAACCGAGCGGGAGATGAGCGAAATTTTCGAAGACATGATCAGCATGCTGCCGATGGGCAAGACGCTGTTTGGCAACATGAATCCGGTGCATACCGGTGGCCCGATGCAGGTGAGCATCGCCTTTGCCGAGGCCAATGCCCGTGGCTACCCCTATCCCATCAAGGATTCCATTCGCCACGAAGTCTTTACCCGTCGCGGCGGCATCTGGTTTGGTACCAAGCATATCTTCGGCTATGAGGCGGAGTACCCCGATACCCTCTACCGGTTTGCCGACTTCAATGCCGGCTGGTACGCCAGCCGCAACGCCGCCTTTCAGGCCGCTGTCAGCCGTTTGAGTGGCAAAACCCTGGCGCTGGACGGAGACCTTATCCGCTATGACTCCGATCTGCCGGGTAACACCGAACTGGCCGTCTACACCCTCGCCAACCGGGTCAATATGAGCAAACAGGCGATCCACCAGAGCCTCAAACTTGGCGATACCGCCGACTTTGCCGAGACCGATCTTTACCATCGCATCTTTACCCTGGCCGACAAGCAAGCTGGCAAGCGGCAGCCCCGCGCCATCC
The DNA here is from genome assembly GCF_027707745.1 of Aeromonas sp. QDB23. NCBI lineage: Bacteria > Pseudomonadati > Pseudomonadota > Gammaproteobacteria > Aeromonadales > Aeromonadaceae > Aeromonas > Aeromonas sp. QDB23. Next base: position 7,264 of record NZ_JAPCJA010000024.1, on the reverse strand, counting down.
TGCCCGGCATTGTGCTAAAGAGCCCGAAAATCACCCGCAACCTCACCACCGCCTGGTTTGCCAAGCGGGTGGATGACAGGGAACAACGCTGCGTGCGGCAGATGGCGACTATTAGGTAGGGCTGGGTTTACCATGCGGGTTGCCATTGTTAATGACAACCCGCAGACATGCTTAATAGACTCTCCAACGGAAGCCTTTAGCTTGCATGCAATCAGTGATGACTTCGTTTTTTTCTTCAGCAGAAATATCGTTAAGACGTATCTCATATTTGCATTGAGATAATGCAGTGAGGGTATCGTCATCTGTAACGCCTTCTTTTTTCCATGTCGGTTGTGGTGGTGATGCACAGGATGTCATTAGCATGCTGATGCTGGCCACTGCTGCTAATACCGACATTTTCTTGATGTTCATTAATCAACTCCCTTTGAATAGATGTGTTTTGGTTTGTGAATGTGAATATGGGTGAAAATTTTATGGCTCGGGTCGTACTTTAAGTCGGCATGTTTATTGGTGTGGTGTAATTCCCCGACATGTTGGATATCCACTGCATCCCCAAAACTGATTGCCTTTGTTATCCCCCCGTTTGGCGGTACGCAATACCATCTGGTTGCCGCATCTAAATAACTGATCCCAATAGTGCTACACCTTCGCTGTGCCATAGCCATTCCCCGGGAAAGGAGACACCGTATCCATGAAGTGTTTCACTCGGGCCAGCAGGCTGGCCATTCCTCTACATTGATGATTGCGCGTGATGGTTTCATGTAACTTGTGCCACAGCCGTTCTATGTGATTGACCCAAGGACAGTAAACTGGCTGGAATACCAGGCAGAACTTGGGATTCTTCTTCAACCATCGCTCGGTCTGTTTGCTTTTGTGAATGATGTAGTTATCGAGGATCAGCGTGATGGTTTTGGCTCGTCGGTAGTGGCGACGCAGCTTTTCCAGCATGGCGATAAACAGGGATGAGTTTTTCTTTATCCCACTGACGTAAAGCACTCTTCCGTTGCCTGCATGGAGAGCGCCTGCCAGGTAATGTTTCGCGTTCTGTCCCGGTGTGACAATCCGCCTTTGCTGCGCTCTGAACATCCAGTCGGCCCCTAATTTGGGATTGAGGTCTATATCGACTTCATCCTCATAAAACACCGGATTATCGGCATCACAGCGGGCCAGTGCCGCGTCGATATCCGCCATTTTCTCCTGATAGGCCGGGTCTTTTATCCGCAAGGTCGGCACGGGCCTTCGCCAGACAATGCCCATACGCGGTAACCATCGGCGGAGCGTGGAGGCTGCCATATTGAGGCCTGTTAACCGATTGATTTTGATAGCCAATAGTTCGGTACACCAGCGGCTGCGCTGATAACCAAAATCTTGCGGAGAAAACTGCATGAGCAGCACCAGTAAGGTGACAATCTTGGCGACAGGTAAGACCGGGGCACGGCCAGCCGGTAAGGCTTCTAGCGCCCCCACACCTTCATCCCGATACCACCGAAGCCAACGGCCGATGGTCGAGCGAGCCGCGCCGGTAAGGTGATGAACATCAGTGATCGTGCGGCCTTCATGTAACAGCAAGATGGCCATCAAGCGACGAGCATGCCCTTTATCACGCGTGGCATGGATGATTTTGTGAATGCGGCGCCGTTGTGGTCGTGGCAGGGGTGGTAGGATAGGCATCAACTCAGTCCTTTGGGTGTGGCTTGTTTTGTTTGGCGACTAATGAGATCGCACAAACTGGACTGAGTTCCCTTCCTCCAGTGATCTACTATTCGGAACAGCTATTTAGGGCATAGCGGATTTGGCTTGGTGAGCGATTCGGTGATGGTTGGCGCGGCGTTCACCACCTGATTGACGACAGGCATCGCAGCTACGGATAAAGGCGGCTGGGGAACCTCGCTGTGACGTGCTTTTAACTGCGCCACATGCTGTTTATGGGTTTGTCAATTGGCGGCCAGTCGTCCCCGCTGGATGGTGTCGATCACCCGAGTGACCTCGGCAGGGGTCAACACTGGTGTGGTCTTGCCCTTGATATAGCGAATAAGTCCGCGGTTCATCACGTTATCCGGCATGGGGGTTTTAAAGGTGCAGTCGCCAATAAAGTAGATGATCGAGTGGAGCTGATGATCCGCCAGCCCGAGCAGGGATTTGAGCGTCATCAGGTGCAGATAGTTTTGGCGCAGTGGGTTTTGAAAGGTATGCCTGCGGCGATAGAGCTGCTGGGTCCAGCTTTTGTGGGCCGGATTGCCAAATATCCACCCCTTGATGTTTTTGGTCTCGATCACAAACAGCCCGAAGCGCGAGACGATCACCTGGTCGATCTGAGTAGTGCCCTGCGGGGTTGGCAGCGTCACATTCTTGAGCAGGTGGTACTCCCGCTTGTCGAGAAAAAGCCGGATGCCCAAATTGATAAATCTCTCCCCGATCATCCCCTTGAACCAGGGCGTTTTGATCAGGGTGACAATCAACAGCAGGGGCAGCAGATACCAGAGCTGGCCCAGCAGAACCGTAATAACGGGTGTGAAGTCCATTTCAACTCGCTTTGGAACGGGGGCGTAGGGTGCCAAATTGAGCCATTCTACCCATTCCATCAAAAGGAATATGTGATTGATTGCACTAACTGTGACGCGGCTCGAGTTTGCCGGGAGAAGATGGCCGCAGGATTGCGGCCATGGGTCAACGGGGGAGTTATAACCAACCTTCGGCCAGATAAATCAGCTTGAGCTGGCTGGGGGCACCGCACACCTTGAGGGCATCCAGCTGGGGTTGGCTGAGGTCGGGGCTCTTATCCAGATAGACAGTGCGATTGTCGAACTCGAGGGGCACCTTGTAAGTCAGCTCATGGTTGAGGTCGCTGCTCTCTCCTTTGTCGAGCAGACGCACGGCGTGTAGTAGCCAGGTGTAATCCTCTGCCAACAACTTCTCGAACACCTCATGACTGAGTTTGAGCTCGGTGGTTGGGGCGTTTGCTTGTTTGTCACCCGGCAACAGGTGTTCATGGGCCGGTGAGCCGAGCTGGGCTTTGAGGGTCAATCTGGCTTGTTCCATCTCTTTGATCGCCACCGGCGTATTGACCCCGAGCAGGCTCTCGTCGGCCTTTGGCCCAAGATAGGTGAGCAGGGCGCGCACCGCGGCCCCGTCCAGCATGCTGAAACTGAAGTTCCCTTTGGTATTGCAGATTTCAAGGCGCGGTAATACGGGCAAAAGCTGGTTCCCTTGTGGCATCGTGCTGGCCTGCTGATTGATCAGGTAGGCGGCGCCCATCTTGGTTGCGGCAGGCAGCCCCGTCATCAACACCGTATCTGCTATTGTGGGCAAGGCTTTGGCCGCGATGCTTGCCACGCCGGTTGTCGCACCTCTAATGCCGAAGTTGCCGAGACCAGAGAGGGCGACCCCCAAGGTGACGCTGGTTGCCCCTTCAATGGCGGCTTTGTCATGGCCCTGACTCAATGTCTGCTGGCTTAGTCTGGCGAGTCGACTGGTGCGACCGGGCAGTTCTCCGATCTGGGCAACCTGATGATGGTGGTTCAGCCGGTCGCTGTGTTTTGCTACTTGATAAAATTCCCGTCCGGCGGCAATGAAAGTGCCTATCCCGGGCAACAGTAGGCTGATGGCGATATTGACGCCAGTGGTACTGGTAAAATCTATGATTTTATTTTTCAGCTCCTTGCCCAGCCCATCCATCTTGCCTGGGTATTGCTGCTCCAGGCAGACCTGTAGCCTCGGATCCTGGCTGATCTGGTCAAACAGCTGCTTGAGTTGACCATAACTGGTGGGATCGGCCTTGAGATCTGCCAGTAGGGCGGTGACTTCCATCATCGTCTCCCGAGTCAAAGGTTCGCCCCGGTAAGCAGCCGGACTCAACAGTGAGAAGGCTTGTAGAGCGATCTCTTGAGGGGCTGCATTTTTCAGCGCCTCTTTAAGATCGAGGTGGGTCTTGATGTTCTCCTGCTTGACACGGCTGGTGGTGCTGTGCAGCAGATGCTTGTTGAGCAGTTCATATTTGTGGCCTCGGTGGAACAGGGGGGCGGCATTTACGTCCCCCCGTTTGCTGAGAAGCCGGGTATCGTCCGGCGCGGCATGAGTGATGAAACTGGCAAGATCGGGAACGGGTGCACCTGTGATAGAGCTGGTTTTCATGGGGTCTCCTAGATGCGAATGGCATCGTGCTGTGACGGAAGTGTACTGTTCAGGGCCAGTTGCTCTGGCAGCAGGGCAAATCGGGATTGCCACTCGAGGGCCTGTCGGGTCAGCTGCGTCAGCCATTCGGCCAGATCCTGCGGTGTGAGAGTGGCGAGGGGGCGCAACCCGAACAGCACCAGCTGGCAGCCATCAGGAGCCAGAGCCAGGGTGTGTCCCGGCGCATCGGTTGTGCTGTAGTTGGCGCGAGCGAGCAGCTCGAGGCTCTGTTGACGAAGGATTCCCGTTGCAGCCAGCAAGCCGATGGAGGCTCTCAGCATCAGGGCCGGTTCGTGTTGGAGGGAATAAGCGAGCAGTGAGAGGGGGAGTTTATCGTCGATCAGCAGCTGGCAACCCCCCTCGTCATCGAGTTGCAGCGGGGGAAAGCCATGTTGTTCGCTAAAGGCATCGAGTAATGTTTGCTGGTGGATCATGAGGCCACTCCTTATTGGTTATGACCCTATTGAAAACCTTCCTTGTTCAGACCGCTGTCATTGCTGACCGGTTTTTTATCAACAAGCGGACGGGATGTGGCGAGACGGGAGCCAGATCCGGTGTTGGTCAGTTGCACAAGAGCTCCTGACAGGGTTTGGTGTCTGGCAAGGCATGTGTGGGGGGGCAATCGAACAGGCACTGGTCGTTGCCAGCACAGGGCAAATCAGCCGTTACTCACAGCCTGTATGACCACTACGACATCAAAAATCGGTGTACGATGATTTTGCTGTGGCAAAGTTGTTGCCAAACAGACAGCTTGTTCTTTGCCAGATATCACTGCGCAGGGGGAAAGCTGGGGGAAATACGGAATGGCTGTAGGCTAATGCATAAAACGACCGTCAATGTGGACGTGGTTATCGGGATTGTCGCGGCTATATATCGGAAAAGTGCCCGGTTTTGCCGGGCGTGAAACGACAGCTTAAAAACTCATGGCCAACCCGATGGAATAACCGTTGGTGTTGTGGCTGAACATATAGCGGGCGACCAGACGGGTCCGGCTGACGATGATGTCGTATTTGCTGCTGTCGATCTCCAGCCCCAGACCAAGGGAGTTGAGGGAGTTGAACCCGAGCAGGCCGCGCTGCTCGCCGAGGTATTCGGTGCGCGCCCCCTCCATCACATAGCGCAGCGGGCGATCGAGCAGGGTCCAGTCAAACACCGGGGCCCGGCGGCGCAGATAGAGGCCGAGGTTCTCCGCCTCGGCGCTGCCGCGCACGCTTTGCGTGGTGTTGCCAAAGCTCTGCAGGTGCTGGTAGGAGTAACGCAATTCGGCATCGATATCCTGGGTCTTGGAGAAGAGCTCGTAGTCGAGCATCACCGAGCCCCCCAGCCCGTACATATTGAGCTGACCGTTATCGAGAAAATCCAGCGAGTAGCCCTTGGTGCGATCCAGCAGCCAGTTGCCGATCCGCAGATCGCTGGCCATGGTGCCCAGCGAGACGTTGGCGATGGGGCGTAGTACCCAGTGACCGCCACGCGGGTCTTCATGAATAGCGATATCCCAGCCGACGCCGCCCGAGGCGGTCACACTGTTCCATTTGGTCGGGATGGTGCGGCTATCGGTGCCGTTGCTCACCACAAACTGGGGATCGTAGCGGCTAAAACCGATCGCCCCTTCCAGATAGATGGGCACGGCCTCGCTCATGGTGGCACCGCCGCCGATCTGGGTCAGGTTGAGGGCGGCGGATTGATCGGTGCCGCTGCCGATATCCAGGTTACTTGCGGTGATGTCGGGCACCACGGTGAAGGTCATCAGCGAGAGCACCGCATTGGCACGATCCTGTGCCCACTCCTGCTCTTGTGTCGCGGCATGTACGGCGCTGCCGGATAGCGCCAGCAGCATCGGTAACAACATCAGCAATAAAGAGGATAAAGGTCGGAGCATGCGCGTGGTTCCCGATAAGCGGCCTCTGGCTGTTCTGGCTTTACTGTAGCGAGCTTCCCGTTGGTTGGCACGGGGTAAATGTGGCCAATGAGAGCCGATTGTTGCTGGCTGCCAACGGGGCAAGCTTTTGCCACACACACGGCAGCGCTTTGCAGTTTGTCGCTAAAGCTTGGCGCCTTGCCGCCGATATCTCTTGTGAGATCGTGTGGAGGGCAGGCAATTGAACGCTTGGTTGTTGGGGTTGGTCAGCATATCCGTGAGTATGCAGTTACAGGCTGGGGTCACCGAATTTGGTGCCGGTCTGGATCAATCCGTCTGGCGTTTGACCTCTGATACCCAGATTGAGTGTCGCCTCGAACACCCCATTCCCAACTGGGGAACGGGGGCCTTTGTCAGCCGCGCCGGGCGCAAGATCAACCTCGACTTCGAGCTCAAGGGCAAGCGGCCGCAGGCCCAGACCCAGACGGTGAGCCTTGGCATCATGCCGCCGGTATGGCGCCCGGGGATTGCCGGGCGAGAAGTGAGCCAGCTGCGCTTCTATCAGCAGTTCGATGGTCTGGTGGAGGGGCAAACCGCCTGGACCATGCTCGACGAGCTGGAGGGGGGGCGGATGCCGACCTTCCAGTATCGGGACTGGTATCGCCAGAACCGTGCGGTGCGTGTGTCGCTCTCGTCAGTCAATTTTCGGGTCAAATATCAGGCCTTTATCGACTGTCTGAGCGGACTGTTGCCCTACAGCTTCAACGATATAGCCTTTAGCGTGCTCACCTACGACAAGAACAGCGATCAGCTCTCCATCGCCTCCAAACGACGGCTGGCGATGATCAGCGAGTTTATCAAGGCGGACAAGAGCATCGACGTGGTGGTGATCGACGCCTACAGCGACAGCTACGGCGGCCGCTGGCCGAACCAGAAGCTCTCCGAGAAGCGGGCCGATGCCATCAAGAAGGTGTTTGTCGATCTGGGGCTGGAACCCGGCAAGATCTCGGTGGAAGGGCACGGCGAGAAGCAGCATGTCTCCTCCAATGAAACCGAGCAGGGTCGTGCCAAGAACCGGCGGGTGGTGATCAGCATGGGGCGCAACGGCGAGATCTAGCGCAGTCCCCGGCAGAGAGGCATAAAAAAGAGCGCATCTGCGTAATGCCGATCAGTTAAGGATCCATTGACCGATCCTCCTGATGTGTAAAAATCCGAAACCTGTTGATTGGTTTCGGA